>CAZXCR010000001.1:0-29287 GCA_964639315.1 uncultured Treponema sp.
GGAACGTAAAAAAATTTGTGGCAGGGACAAAAACTTGCTCCAGAAAAAATAAAAAAAAATGAGGATTTTTATGAAAGTTTTTGTGGAAACAAAAAAAATTTTGTGTTTGTTTGCGCTTGTTTTTGTTCAGGTTTCGCTTTTTGCGGCGCAGGGAATTTTGTGGGGAAAAAAAGATATTCGCGTGGCAAAAACGCAGTTCTTCGACATTATTTACACGGCGGAATGTGAAGAAAGTGCAAAAATTCTTTATGGCAGCGCGGATGAAATTTACAAAGAAATTGCGGCTCTTTATGGAATTGACCAGAATTTAAGAATGCCTGTTGTTCTTACTCCGGCAGTTGAAAATTTTAATGCGTACTGGACTTCTTATCCTTACAATCACATTGTTATTTACGACACTTATCCGGTGGGAGATCTTGAAGTTTTTAGCGAAACTTTGCTTTCAACTTTTCGGCACGAACTTACTCACGCGTACACTTATAATTTAAAAAGTCCTCTTTGGCAGAAGATTGGAAAAATTTTTGGTGACGCTGTGAATCCGGCCTCTTTTTATATAACGCTCGGTTGGGCAGAAGGCGCTACTTTAACAAGCGAAAGTGCTGGCGGCGAAGGAAGACTTAACAATCCTTATTCAAATTTTATGGTAAGGCAGGCGAAACTTGAGGGAAAATTTTCTTCTTACAGCGATATGCAGGGCGCAGGAGATCAGTATCCGGCGGGGGCATTTTACTACTTTAACGGCGCTTTTAGTGAGTATTTGCAAAAAACTTATGGAATGCAAAAATATGCTGAGTTTTGGTACAACTGCGTAAATGCAAAAAATTATACTTCGAGGGGAGCATTTAAAAAAGTTTACGGATTAAAAGTTGATGAAGCCTGGAAAAATTTTTACAGTTCAATAAAAAATCCTGAAATTCCTTCAAATCCAGAAACTGCCGGAATTGTGCGGGACTTTTTTAATTCAAGTGACTTTTCTTATTCTGCAAAAAATTCTTCATATTCTCTTTATTCAAATTTAGTTTCGAGCAAAAAAGGAATTTATTTTCTTAACAAAAAAAATGCCTCAGTTTACTTTTTGGATTTTAATGATTTTTCGTTTAGCAAAAATTCCCCTAAAAAACTTTTTAGTCTTTCGGGGATTCAGTCGTTTAGCGTAAGTCAGAGCGGAAATTTTTTGGCGCTAAGCGTTATTCAGGAAAAGGGCGCTTCGCAAAAGTCAGTTATAAAAATTTATGATTGCAAAAAAAAGAAATTTTTTACGCTGAATCAAACTTCAGTTTATTCTCCGGCGATTGTTGAAAGTGATGATGGAATTTTTTTAGTAAATTCCGGTTTTAAAAATGCAAGGTCGGCACTTCATATTTCAAAAATTGATTTTGGTAAAAACGGCAACATTAAAAAAATTGGCGAAGTAAAAACTTATGAACTTTTGCCGAATCAGAATTGCTCTTCTTTTGCGGATTTAGGAAATTCTTCCTTTGCATTTATTTTCCGCGACAAACTGAATTTTAGTATTGCCGCAATGGATTTAAACGGAAATTTTTTGTTTAAGAAGGAACTGCCTCAAAAAATGGTGGCAAAGTACCTTAATTTTTCACAGGGGAAGATTTATTTTTCTTATGCTCAAGAGGATTCTTTTCCGCGCGCTGCATTTTATGATTTAGAAAAAAATTCTTTTGTGTTCAGCAAAAAAGATATTTCTGGCGGCGTTTTTTACTGCACGGAACTTCCTTTTGAGGCGGACGAAGGAAATTTAGTTTACACGGCAAATTTTTTTAGAAACTCGAAGATTTTTATAGCAAAAAAAGAAAATCTCTTTGAAAATGAAAATTCACTTTTTATTTCAGATTTAATTTCACAAGGTGATTCGCAAATTCTTAACGAAGAAAATGAAGGCGGGGAGTTTAGAGAGGGCAGGGAAGTCAGCAAGGTCAGCGGAGAAAAAACTGATTTTGAACTTCCTTACAAAAAATACAATCCGCTTTGGTATTACAGGCGCGGAATTTTTCTTCCTACGAGTATGGTGCAGTCACAAACCTATATTCCGTCTCAAACCAACGCTTATTATTTGCCGTACGGAGTTTCCTATTTAACTTCAAATCCTTGGGATTCAAATACGCTTTTTCTTTCGGCAGGCTACGGAATTGAAACAAATTCTGCTGCATTTTTGGCGCAATTTTCGAGCGGAACAAGTTCTTCACTTTTTAACTACGCGGCTAAAATTCAAAGTGAATTTTGCGAAGAGGGCTGGCGCACTAGTGATGCGGCTCTTGAAGTTTCGAGCGCAGTTCCGCTTTTGCTCCATTCAGCTTCGGGCTTAAGTTTTTCATCAACTTTTCACATTGGAAAAGCAAACAAAACGCTTTCTTACGACGCTACTTATGACGCCACAGAAAATTATTCTTTAGGCAGCGTCCGTGACGAAAACACAAACTTGCATCTTTATTCGCTAAGTTCCCTTTCGCTTTATTTTTCTACGGTAAGCAGGCGGGGAACTTCCACTCTTGAAAAAGGCGGATTTTCTGTAATTCCGGCAGTTTCTTACTGCTTTAATGAAAATCTTAGCTCTGCGCTTGTTTACAAGAATTTTTTGAATTTGGGACTTTCTGCAAAAGTTTATATTCCGCGACTTTTACCTTTGGAAAACAGGGCAGGATTTGTGTACAATCTTCCGTCAAAAATAAAATTTTCACTTTTCCCGGCGGATATTTCTTCCCTTTGTGATGACACTTTGGCTCTTTCGTTTGAAACCGCTTATTCTTCAAGTTCGATTTATAGTTCGCTCAGTGGAAAAAATGTGATTGCAGCTTTGCGTAGCGAAACCGTTTTATTTTCTGTGGACATTCAAAAAGCCGTTGAAATACTTCCGCTTTTGTACGTAAACGAAGCAAGATTTTCGCTAGCATTTACAGGCGCTATGTACAAGAACGAGGACGTTTATTCTAGCTGGAGATTTTTAAATTGTGATGATTATTTTTGGGAAATGACAAACGGGCAACTGAATTTTATGGGTGACCTTACGCTTAGAACCGTTCTTGCAGCAAGTCCTAACTTTGGAAGTTTAGCAAGATCTAGTGCGCGGCAGAATTTTTATTTTGAAGCAGGAATTTCGCTGGGCGAAGATTTTTACAAAACAGTATTTTCGCTGGGATTGGAAAGTGCTTTCTAAATTAGATAAGAGTCGAGGCGCGCCAGTTACTGATAGACTTTTTCTTAACTAAAAATTTTATTAGGGCAAAATTCGAGTTTGTTACAAGTAATCATTTAAGCGCCGATTGAGCTTGTCGAAATCAAGCGGCACACTAGAATATGCTTCCGAAAAAAGTCGCAAGCGACAAACTCGCAGTCTATTACAAATGGTGGTTTCGACAGGCTCAACCACCAGGGACGCGCCGGTTACTGATAAAATTTTCTGTCTAAAGCCAAAGCCTAGCCGCGATGGGAAGGGGCGCGGAGCGCGTGCGAAGCACCGGAGCGAATAGCGGAGCCCTGGACAGCGCGTTACCACCAGAACTTGCTCCAGAAAAAAATATACAAATTTCGATTTATAGGAGAAAAAAATGACAATTACTTACAAAACAAAGGGAACTTGTGCGAGAGAAATTTCTTTTGAAAAAGATGCTGACGGAACCGTTCACAACGTTAAGTTTTTGGGTGGCTGCGATGGGAACCTTAAGGCAGTTTCAAAACTTGTGGAAGGAATGAAGGCTTCTGACATAAATAAAATTCTTGCGGGAAATAAATGCGGAAGAAAAGACTCTTCTTGTGCGGATCAACTTGCAAGGGCGGTTTTGGAAGAGCAGTAAGGCTAAAATGGCAAAATACCGAAAACGGCAAAACTTGAATTTGTAGTTTTGTCTGTGATAAAATCGGCTTTATGAGCAAGCGGTGCTGTTTTTTTACTGACTTTGCATTTTGTAAGCGCTTTTTTGTAAGACGTCATTTTGTAAGGTCAGCGAAAAACGGTTAAAAGGGAATCAGGTAAAAATCCTGAGCGAACCCGTCACTGTAAGGGCATAGCATTTTTCTACTGCTAGTGAAGGCAAATTTTCAGTTCCAAAGCGGACTGATTTTTTTGTTTTAGGAAGTTTGGTGCAATTTTACCAGGCAACTTTTGTAACTAGCGGCCACTGGGCGAAAGTCTGGGAAGGAAGAAAAATGTGATATGAAAAATGAGCGGCAAAAAAACTAGCGACAAAAAACGAAATTTTTTCGATGAACGCTCAAATTTTTCAAGTAAAGTCTAAGCCAGGAAACCTGCCGTCTGCAAAAATACAGGGGAAATCCCCAAGATCACGAGGTTTTGATCGTATGAAAAAATTTTTATTTTCTAGTTGTGCGGCATTGGCTGCACTTGTGTTGTTTGCTGGATGCAATGCAACTTCAAAAAAGTCATCGTCTAAGGATGATGAAGCAAAGGCGTTGGAAGTTGGCGCGTTAATTGACGCAATTTATGTTCAGTCAAGAAACGAAAATACTGACCGCCAGTGCGCTGAAGCAAGAAAAATGTGGGATTCATTAACCGAAGCACAAAAAGCACTTGTTTCAGGAGAAAATGCTGACCCGGACTATTTTGGACGAGATACCGGCGATGCAAAAAAAGACAATCCTCTTAATCAGGATAAAATTGGCGAAAACGAAATTCTTCTTGTTAGCTTTGGAACTTCTTTTAATTCAAGCCGCGTTGCAGATATTGGCGGAATTGAAAAGGCAGTTCAAGAAGCAAATCCTTCCTGGAGCGTTCGTCGTGCATTTACTTCGCAGATTATTATAAATCACATTCAGGCTCGTGACGGCGAAAAAATTGACAATATGGATCAGGCTTTGGAAAGAGCTGTTAAAAACGGAGTAAAAAATCTTATTGTTCAGCCAACCCATCTTATGCACGGTGCAGAATATGATGAACTTTGCGACAGTGTAAAAAATTATTCAGATAAATTTGAAAAAATTGCAGTTGCCGAACCTCTTTTAGGCGAAGTTGGAAAAGATGCAACAATTGTAAACTCAGACAAAGAAATGGTTGCAAAGGCAGTTACAGCTCAGGCAGTAAAAATTGCCGGATTCACTTCTCTTGAAGAAGCAAAATCTAGTAAAACAGCATTTGTTTTTTTGGGTCACGGAACTTCTCACAAAGCAGCCGTAAGTTACAGTCAGATGGCAAATCAGATGAAGGCTTTGGGCTATGAAAATATTTTTATTGGAACAGTTGAAGGAAAACCCGAAGAAACAGAATGCGAAAATGTAATTGAAAGTGTAAAAGCTGCCGGTTACAAAAAGGTTATCTTGCGCCCGCTTATGGTGGTTGCAGGAGATCACGCAAATAACGATATGGCAGGGGACGAAGAAGATTCTTGGAAAAGTCTTTTTGCAAAAGAATTTGAAAAAGTTGACTGTCAGGTGGCAGGACTTGGCGAAATTGACGAAATACAAAATCTTTACGTTATGCACACCGCCGACGCTATAAAAACTTTGGGCGAGAGCGAATCGACTCAAAAAAAAACTCTAGCCAACTAAAAGACGGCACTTACACAGCCTTTTTTGACAGCGACAATTCAATGTTTAGAGTGAATGAAGCGTATGGCAAAAAAGGCAGTCTTAGTGTAAAAAATGGCAAAATGACAATCCACATAAGTCTTCGCGGAAAAGGAATTGTAAATCTTTACGCAGGGCTTGCAGAAAAAGCAAAAAAAGACAAAAAACACTGGCTTTATCCAACCCAAGACACAGTAACTTATTCTGACGGATACAGCGAAAATGTTCACGGATTTGATCTTCCAGTTCCAGCTTTGGATAAGGAATTTGACTGTGCAATTTTGGGTAAAAAAGGCGTTTGGTACGATCATAAAGTGAGCGTTAGTTTGGCTTCTTTTGCTGATGGAATTTACAGCGCAAAGGTTTTTACTGAAGGCGGCAGCGGTAAGGCAAAAATTATTTCCCCAGCAGAAATTTCTGTTCAAAACGGCGAGGCAAAAATTCATCTTGTTTGGAATAGCAAAAATTATGACTATATGATTGCTGATGGAAAAAAATATCTTAATGAAACGCCTGGCGTTGCTTCGAGTTTTACAATTCCCTTAAAAAATATGGAAAAAGAACTTTTTGTTTTGGCGCAAACAAGTGCAATGAGCGTTCCGCACGAAATTGAATACAAAATTCGATTTGAAGTTGAAGAGGGGACTGCGGAATAAAAAAGTTTTTGGTTAAGAAATTGATTTTTTTGTTAAGTGGAAATTTTGTTAGTAACCAGCGGGATTTTTTTGTTAAGCAAAGAATTTTTTATTAAACCGTAAATTTTATTGGTAACACGCGTGCCCCGGTGGTTGAGCCTGTCGAAACCATCATTTGTAATAGACTGCGAGTTTGTTGCTTGAGACTTTTTGCGAAAGCATATTCTAGTGTGCTGCTTGATTTCGACTCTCTCAATCGGTGCTTAGATGATTAATTGCAAAACTCATTAAATTTAGTGATTATGAAATTTTTGTACATAAAAAAAATTTTGTTTTTTGTCTCTTTAGTTTTTTTGTTTTCTTTTATTTCCTGTTCATCAAAAAATCAGGGTAAGAATTTAAAAAAAACATCTTTTGCTGCCCCAGATTTTCTTGAAATGCAAAAGACCGGAAGCTTAAATCTTTTGTATGCAAAGGAATTTTCTGCGGATTTTTACGGAAAAAGCGTTTTACTAAAAATTTCAGGTGGTCAGAATTTTTTTATAGTCGAAGAAAATTCACAAGTTCCAAAAAATCTTCCGGAAGGAACAGTCGTTTTAAAAAGATCAGTTTTAAACGTCTATCTTGTTTCAAGTTCGGCAATGGATTTTGTGTGTAAACTTGGCGCAATTTCGAATCTGGCATTTTCTGGAGTAAAAAAAGACGCTTGGTTCATTCCGCAAGCAAAAGACGCAATGGAAAACGGGAAAATTCTCTACGCTGGAAAATACAATTCTCCGGACTATGAACTTTTGTATTCAAAAAAATGTTCTTTAGCGATTGAAAACACAATGATTTTTCACAGTCCGCAAACAAAAGAAAAACTTGAAGAAATTGGAATTCCTGTTCTGGTAGAAAAATCGACTTACGAAAATCATCCTTTGGGGCGACTTGAATGGATAAAACTTTACGGAATTTTATTTGATAAACTTGACGAGGCTTGCAGTTTTTACAACAGTCAGATTGAAAAAGTTTTAAAATTTTCAGCAGACGAAAACACTGGGAAAACTGTGGCATTTTTTTACATTACATCAAATGGTTCTGTAAATGTTAGAAAAAGCGGTGATTATATTTCAAAGATGATTGAAATGTCGGGCGGAAAATATGTGCTTTCTGACGCGCTGCCACAAGAAGAAAATTCTCTTTCAACAATGAATATGCAGTTTGAAAAATTTTATCTTGAAGCACTCGATTCTGACATTTTGATTTATAACAGCACAGTTGACAAAAATATTTCTAGCATAAATTCGCTACTTGAAAAAAATCCTCTGCTAAAAGATTTCAAAGCCTTTAAAGAAAAAAAAGTTTACTGCGTTGAAAGCAATTTTTTTCAGGAAACTACGGGACTTGCAGATTTTATGGAAGACCTTCACAATATTTTTTACGAAGGCGATGCAGAATTTAAGTATATAAGGCGGCTGTAAAAAAATTGTGGTTTTGAAAAAAAATCAGTGGTCTGAAAAAAAATAAAAAATCAGCATTTTTTTGGAAAAATTTAATGATGAAAAAAAGATGTCTTTTTACATTTATATTTATTTTTCTTGCGCTAATTTTAGTTTTTGTTTGGAACGTGTGCGCAGGAAGCATTTATTTTTCTCCGGCAGAAATTTTTAAAGTTTTTTGCGGCAAAGAAGAAAATTCTGTTCTTGTAAGGATTGTAAAAAATATCCGCTTGCCAAGAATTTGCACTGCTTTGCTTTTGGGTGGCGCGCTTGCAGTTTCGGGATTCCTTCTTCAGACTTTTTTTGCAAATCCGCTGGCTGGCCCTTACGTTCTAGGAATTTCTTCTGGTGCAAAACTTTTTGTTGCGCTTACAATGATTTTCTTTTTGGAAAGAGGTTACGCCATTGGTTCCTTTGGAATGGTTTTAAGCGCTTTTTTAGGGGCGATGGCGTCTCTTTTTGTAATCCTTCTTTTGTCATTTAAAGTAAAAAATATGTCAGTTTTGGTTGTGTGCGGAATTATGATTGGCTACATTTGCTCAGCCCTAACTGATTTTTTTATAACTTTTGCAAACGATTCTAACATTGTAAATTTGCACAACTGGTCGCTTGGAAGTTTTTCTGGTTCTTCCTGGAGTGACGTGTTTTTTATAGCGCCCCTTGTTCTTACAGTTTGTGTGGCGGTTTTTTTCCTTTCAAAACCAATAGATGCTTACGAACTTGGCGAAGATTACGCGCAGAATATGGGCGTTCACGTAAAGATTTTAAGGTTTGCCCTGATTATTCTTTCGAGTTTACTTTCGGCCTGCGTTACTGCCTTTGCCGGTCCTATTTCATTTATAGGAATTGCAGTTCCGCACCTTGCGCGCCTTTCTTCTGGCGAAAACCGCTCGCTTTTTTTAGTGCCGCTGTGCTTTTTTTTTGGCGCTTTTGTAAGTCTTTTTTGTGATGGAATTGCGCGCACACTTTTTGCGCCAACGGAATTCAGCATAAGTACAGTTACGGCGGTTTTCTTAGTTCCGGTTGTAATTTTTATGATGATTTCAAATCAGAAAAAGAACTTAGGATAAAAAATTATGGCTGAAGAAAAAAATTTAAAATTCACTTTGCAAACACAAAATCTTTGTGCGGGCTACGGCAGCGTGGAAGTTGTAAAAAATGTGAATATCGAAATAAAAAAAGGCGAAATTGTAACGCTCATTGGACCAAACGGAGAAGGAAAATCTACTGTTCTAAAAACAATTACGCGGCAAATAAAAGCGCTGGGTGGAAAAGTTTATTTTTCTGGCGAAGAAGCGGATTTCCTTGGTGCAAAAAAAATTTCTAAAACTCTTTCAATGGTAATGACTCAAAGAGTGCGAAGCGGAAGTATGACTTGCCGTGATGTAGTTGCAAGCGGACGGTATCCCTATACGGGGTATTTGGGGCTTCTAAAAAAAGAAGATGTTCAGGCAGTTGACGAAGCAATTTCTTTACTTGGCGCTGTGGATTTTGCCAACATAAAATTTTCTTCAGCAAGCGACGGTCAAAAGCAACGCGTTATGCTTGCCCGCGCAGTTTGCCAGGACACGGATCTTATTGTTTTAGACGAGCCTTCTTCGTTTCTTGATTTGCGCCACAAAATTGACATTGCAAGACTTATTTTCTTTCTTGCAAAAAAAAAGTCAAAGGCAGTTTTAATGTCGCTTCACGATTTGGATATGGCAAAGGAATTAAGCGATTTTATAATTTGTATTTCTAATCACAAAGTTTTAAAAAGCGGAAGACCCGAAGAAATTTTTACTGGTGATTTTATTCAAAAACTTTTTGGACTTGAAAAAAATGAATTTAAAACTGAAATCTGCACAGTAAATTTTAATCTTGATGAAATAAAAAAAATTCCGCAAGAAAATTTGTGTGAAAAAGAATCTGAAAAAGTTTGCGAAGAAAAAGAGGAGTTTTCTTGTAAACAAAAAATTCCATTTGAAAAAAATAAAATTTTCCCATCAGCAAAAAAAAGAGCAAAAGTCATTATGGTGCAGGGAACAATGTCGAGTGCGGGAAAAAGTTTTCTTGTTGCCGCATTGTGTCGAATTTTTCATCAGGACGGATTTAAAGTAGCGCCATTTAAATCGCAGAATATGGCATTAAATTCTTTTGTTACAAAAGAAGGTCTTGAAATGGGAAGGGCGCAGGCAATGCAGGCAGAAGCTTGTGGAATTGAACCGCTTGTGTGTATGAATCCAGTTCTTTTAAAACCCACCGGCGACACTTTTTCTCAGGTGATTGTGAACGGAAAACCTTTTGCAAATATGAGCGCAAGGCAGTATTTTGATTTTAAAACGTCCCTCATTCCGCAAATTCTTTGTGCATTTAAAAAACTCGAAGAAGAAAACGACATAATTGTTGTAGAAGGCGCGGGAAGTCCGGCAGAAATAAATTTAAAACAAAATGACATTGTGAATATGGGACTTGCATCTCTTTTAGATTCGAATGTAATTCTTGCTGGCGACATTGACAGGGGCGGAGTTTTTGCTCAGCTTTTGGGGACTTTGTCGCTTTTAGAAAAAAATGAAAAAAAGAGAGTGAAGGGTCTTGTAATAAATAAATTCCGCGGCGACAAATCAATTTTGGATCCGGGAATTAAAATGCTTGAAAAAAAATGTGGCGTTCCAGTTTCGGGCGTGGTGCCTTTTATTCGCGTAAATCTTGACGACGAGGACAGCCTTTCATCACGCTTTTATAAAAAAGAAAATTCCCTTGTAAACATTGGAATTGTTCACCTTCCGCACATTTCGAATTTTACTGATTTTAATGTTTTTGAGCAGATTTCGGGCGTTTGCGTAAATTACATAGAAAATGCTTTTGAACTTGAAAAAATGGACGCGGTTTTTATTCCGGGAAGCAAAAATACTATAGGCGATTTGCGCTGGCTTAAAAAAAATAATTTTGATTCTGCCATAAAAAAATTTGCGCAGGAAAAAATGACTTTTGGAATTTGCGGAGGATTTCAAATGCTTGGTCGTAAGATAAGCGATCCTCTTAATTTAGAAGGCGGCGGTTTTGAAGAGGGACTTTGTCTTTTAGATACAGAGACGGTTTTTTCATCAGAAAAAAAACTTTTGCAAACAAGCGGAACTTTAAAAAATTTTAGTGGCGAATTTGATTTTCTTTCGGGGAAAAATTTTTGTGGTTACGAAATTCATTTTGGAAAAACAAATTCAACTTCTGAAAAAGACGAATATTTTGTTTGCAAAGGGAATACCGGGGGGACGTATATTCACGGATTTTTTGATTGCGAAAATATCGCCCTGGATTTGGTAAAAAAACTTGCCTTAAAAAAGGGAATAAAGGATTTGAGCGTATTTAAAAATTCTTTTGACGATTACAAAAAATTTAAAGAATCGCAGTACGATCTTCTTGCTGACAGTGTAAGAAAAAATCTTGATATGAAGTCAGTTTATAAAATGCTTAAGGTGGCGCGCGTATGAAAAAAAATTTTTCTTATGAAGAAATTTTTTGCAGTATAAAACAAAACTGGGATAAACTTGCAAAGCCTCTCGACAGTCTGGGGGAGTTTGAAAAAGAAATCTGCAAAATTGGTGCCTGCCAAAAAAAAATAATTCCTTCGCTAAAAAAATGCGCGCTTTTAGTTTTGTGTTCAGACAACGGAATTGTTGAAGAGGGAGTAAGTCAGTCTGGGCAGGAAGTAACAGAAATTTGCGCAAAAAATATTGCCGCTGGAAAGTCTGCTTGCGGCGTACTTGCGAAAAAAAATGGAGTAAAAATAATTGCTGCCGACGTTGGAATGAACTGTGAAAAAACTCCGCGTAAGGTTTTAAATTTTAAGGTAAGAAGGGGAACAAGAAATTTTGTAAAAGAAAAAGCGATGACAAAATCTGAACTTGAAAAAGCACTTCTTGCGGGAAAAAATCTTGCTCAAAAAATTAAAAAGCGCGGATTTAATCTTATTTGCATAGGCGAAATGGGAATAGGAAACACAACAACTTCTGCTGCTCTTTGTGCGGCGGTTTTTGGTTTGAGTGCAGAAAAAATTGCCGGAAGAGGAGCTGGTCTTGACGACGAAAAATTTCTAAAAAAAATCGGTGTGATAAATTTTGCCATAGAAAAATATTCGCTTGCGGGAAAATCAGCGCTTGAGGCACTTGAAGCTGTGGGCGGATTTGACATTGCGGCAATGGCTGGAGTTTACGCGGAGTGTTGCAAACTGAATATGCCTGTAATTCTTGACGGAGCAATAAGTTTGGCAGCCGCGCTTGTAGCAAAAGAAATTTGCCCTGATGTAGAAAAATATCTTGTGCCGTCCCACAAAAGTCGCGAAATTTTGTGTAGTAAAGTTTGCGAAAAATTAAATTTTTCTCCGGTGCTTGATGCAAAAATGGCACTTGGCGAAGGCAGCGGTGCAGTTTTTATGCTTTCACTTTTAAGAGACAGTCTTGAAATTTACAAAAAATGCCTTCCGTTTTCAAAAAGTGGAGTAGAGCAGTATAAGCGTTATGATTGAATTTATTTTTGGCGGAAGTGCGAGTGGAAAATCATCATTTGCAGAAAATGAAATTTTAAGCTTTGGCACAGAAAAAAATTATTATATTGCCACAATGAAAATTTTTGGCGAAGAAGAAGAGGCGCGAATTTTACGTCACAAAAAAATGCGGTGTGGTAAGGGGTTTATTACAATCGAGCAGAGCGAAAATCTTGAAAAGGCGATTTTAAAGGCTGACCAAAAAAGTCTTTTAAAAAGCAGCGCACTTGTAGAATGTCTTTCAAATCTTTGTGCAAATGAAATGTTTGGCGATGAAAAAAAAGATTTTGCTCTTGCGGAAAAAAGAATTCTAAAAGGAATTGATGAGTTGTGTGCTTCGTTTAAAAATCTTGTTTTTGTAAGCGCAAATGTTTTTTCAGACGGCGAAAAATATTCAGCAGAAACTTTGGCTTATATGAAAATTTTAGGAAAAGTAAATTCTTATGTTTCGCAAAAGTCAGATAAAATTGTTGAACTTGTTGCAGGAATTCCTGTTTTTTTACGGAAGTGAATAAAATGAAATTTATAAAAACTTTTTTTAGATCAGCGGCGGTTGCATTTTCGCTTTACTCAAAAATTCCTATGCCACAATTTAAATGGGCTTCTGATGATATGAAATATCATCTTTGTTTTTTTCCGCTTGTAGGATTTGTGATTGGGCTTTGCGAAATTTTTTTAAAGTTTTTCTGCGACAAATTTCTTCCTGGAAAAATTTTTGAAGTGTGCATAATGCTTTTTTGCCCAATTTTAATTACTGGCGGATTTCATTTAGACGGATTTATGGACAGCTGCGATGCACTTTCGTCTTTTGAAGGTAAAGAAAGAAAACTTGAAATTTTAAAAGATGCGCATATTGGTGCGTTTTCAGTGATTTTTCTTTTTGCATATTTTCTTTTGGCGGCGGCATTTTTATCTCTTGCTGAAGGAAAAAATTCTGCACTTTGCCTTGCGTTTTCTTTTGTAATTTCAAGAGCTTTAAGTGGAATCAGCGTTGAACTTTTTCCGCGTGCAAAAAAAGATGGAATGTTTTTTATAGAAAGCGAAACTTCCGCCAAAAAAACTGTGTGCGCCTCTTTGTTTGCCCAACTTGCAATTTCTTTTGCGGCTTTGTTTTTTCTTCTTGAAAAAAATCTTTTATTTTTCTTTGCAGAATTTTTTGCCTGCGCGCTTTCTTTTGTAATTTACTTTTTTATTTGCAAAAAAAAATTTGGCGGTGCAACAGGAGATCTTGCAGGATTTTTTGTGTGCCTTTGTGAACTTTTTAGTTTGATTGCTTTGGGCAGTGTTTCGTTTTTACAAAAATTTATTTAAGGTCATCTTTTAAAAAAGGAAAATGATATGGATTTTTATATAGGCGGAATTTTTCAAGGAAAGCTTAGTGCTGCAAAAAAAAATTATCCGGACTTTAAAGTTGTGGACGGCGAAAATTTTGAAGAGCTTGTTTTGGCTGAAAATCAGAAATTTATTTGGAACGATTTTAATCTTGGCGTAAAAAAATTTCTTGAGGAAGGAAAAAGTTTTGACTTTATAAAAGAAAAATTTGAAAAGGTCATAGAAAAAAATCCCGAAGCAGTTTTTATTTCCTGCGAAATTGGCTGTGGAATTGTGCCGCTTGAAAAATCTGAAAGAGATTACAGAGAATTTGTTGGAAGACTTCAAATTCTTGCTGCACAAAAAGCTGCAAAGGTTTTTCGAGTAAACTCTGGAATTTTAGTGAGGCTAAAATGAAAATAATTCTTGTGCGGCACGGCGAAACTTTGGGAAATCTGGAAAAAAAATACATTGGTAAAACTGACGAAACTTTGTGCGACGCTGGAATAAAAAAAATTTTAGACTTTGTTTCTAAAAAAAAATATCCTGATGCTGACGTTGTTTTTTCAAGTCCGATGAAAAGATGTTTGGAAACTGCGGCTTTAATTTTTCCAGAAAAGAAAATTTTTGTTTTAAAAAAATTTACTGAAATTGACTTTGGCAGTTTTGAAGGAAAAAATTTTTGTGAACTTGAAAAAAATCCAGACTATAAAAGATGGATTTCTTCGGGTGGCAAAACAGATTTTCCTAACGGCGAAAAAAAGTCTCACTTTATAAAACGCAGCGTTGGGTCATTTTTTGAAATGGTTAAAAAAGCGCAGAAACTTGACGCTAAAAAAATTTGCGCGGTTATTCACGGAGGAAATATTATGGCAGTTCTTTCAAGTTTGACTGGGAAAAATTATTTTGACTTTCAAATTGCAAACGGCGAGTTTTATTCTTTTGATTTACTTTGCGACAAAAATAAAAATTTTTTTGTTACAAATCTTACTTCTTCAAAAAAGATTGGGGCGGATATCGACTTTAAATAAAATTTACAAAAAAGGTGAAAAAGCCTAGCCCCGATGGTAAGGGCGGCGTAGCCGTTCAAAACCACAGTTTTGAATGACAACCCTGGACAGCGGGTTTACTAAAAAAATTTTCAGCCGGAACGCAAAAAATTCTTTTAGTAATGTAAAAAAAATTCGCTCCAAGAAACTAGAAGAAATTCTATTAGTAACCTGCGCGGCGCGTGTAATGTCGAGGACTTTTTGTAAACTAAGAAAATTTTTGGTAAGAGAAAATTTTTTCTAAGCGAAAATCTTCTTGTAACCAGCGCAAAATATGCGTGAGTAAAAAAAATTTTAAGTCTGGAGAAAAAAATGATTTTTCTTTGCCACATAATTTCGTTTGTTCTTGCCTTTGCGCTTGATTTAGTTTTAGGCGATCCACACAGTCTTCCGCATCCGGTAAGGCTTATTGGAAGGACCGTAAATTTTTTTGAAAATCTTTTTATCGGCAAAAAAGGAAGTGAAAAAAATCAGTTAGCAAAAAAAAAGAGAAGACTAGGGCGGCTTACAGTTTTTTTAGTTTGCGTTGGATTTTTTATTCTGACCCTTGCCATCATTTTTTTGTCATATAAAATTTCTTTAGTTTTGGGCTGTGTTGTAGAAATAATTTTGTCTTGCTATTTGATTGCGTGCAAAAGTTTAAAAGACGAAAGTATGAAAGTTTTTAAAATGCTTGATGAAAAAAATATTTTGGGCGCAAGAAAAGCTCTTTCAAATATCGTGGGGCGCGACACTCAAAATCTTAACGAAGAGCAGATTGTAAAGGCAAGCGTTGAAACGGTCAGCGAAAATACCTGCGACGGAGTTATTGCACCGCTTTTTTACCTTGCGCTTGGCGGTCCGTGCCTGGGAATTTTGTACAAGTGCATAAACACAATGGATTCAATGATTGCTTACAAAAATGACCGTTACATTGATTTTGGAAGATGCGCAGCGCTTTGTGATGACGTGGCAAATTTTCTTCCAGCAAGAATTGCGGCGCTTTTGATGTGCTTAAGTTGTGTTTTTTTAGGAAAAGATTTTTCTAGAAAGAACGCGTGGAAAATTTTTTGTCGTGATCGATTTAATCACGAAAGCCCAAATTCTGCTCAGTGCGAAAGTGCGGCGGCAGGTGCTCTGGGACTTCTTCTTGGCGGTCCTGCATTTTACGAAGGAAAGCTTGAAGAAAAAAAATTTATTGGTGATGAAAAACGCAAAGCTTCAAAAGAAGACATAAAAAAAGTAAACGTGCTTTTGTATTTTACTGCAATTTTTTTTGTTATTTTGTGTTCTCTTTTAATGCTGATTTTTTTTAGTTTTCTAAAATGAGATTTTAAATTTTGTAAGGAAGAAAAAATGCACGGTGGCGACATTTATTCAAATAAAATAAAACTTGATTTTTCTGTTAGCGTAAATCCTCTTGGCGCTCCAAAAAGCGTAAAAAAAGCGGCGGTTCGTGCTGTAAAAAATTGTGCTTCTTACCCGGAACTTGAAAGTAAAAAACTTTGCTCCCTGATTGCAAAAAAATTTGGTCTTGAATCAAAAAATATTGTTGCTTCAAACGGCGCGTCTGAAATCATAAGTGCATTTTGTTTAGCGTACGATTTTAAAAAAGTTCTTCTTCTTGCGCCGGGTTTTACTGGTTACAAAAGGGCAGTTGAAGAGGCCGGTGCAGAAATTGAATATTTTTATCTTGATGAAAAAAATGATTTTATGCTTGAAGGCGAGAGTCTTTTGCAACTCGAAAAGCTTCTTCAGGAAAAGAGTTTTGATCTTCTTGTTCTTACAAATCCGAATAATCCGAATGGCACTCTTGTAAAAGATTTTGCACTTGAAAAAATCGCGGAACTCTGCTTGCAAAAAAAAGTGAAAATTCTTCTTGATGAATGTTTTTTGCTTCTTGCGGGAAAAGAAAGTTTTGCAAAAAAAATTAAAGCTTTTCCAAATGTGATAATTTTAAGGGCCTTTACAAAAACTTTTGCAATCCCAGGGATAAGGCTTGGCTACTGTATTTGTTCAGAAGAAATTGCTGAAAAAATAAAAAAAATTCTTCCTGAATGGAATGTTTCTCTTGTGGCGCAAAAGTGCGGAGAAGAAAGTTTAAAACTTGAAAAATATATTTTAAAGTCGCAGAAAAAAATTCAAAAGGAAAAAAAATTTCTTTCAAAAGAAATTAAAGGTCTTGGATTTAAAGTTTTTAAAAGTGACGCAAATTTTATTCTCTTCAAAACTGACTTTAAAAATCAGCAGGAAGAAAAAAAATTTTCTCAGGAACTTTACGCTTTTTTACTTTCAAAAAAAATTCTTATTCGTTCTTGCAGCGACTTTGAAGGACTTGGAAAAAATTATTTTAGGATTGCGGTAAAAAATCATTTGGAAAATAAAAAACTTTTAAGTCAGCTAAAAATTTTTACAAAAGGTCAGCTAGTAAAAAATCATTAAGGAAAATTGCTAAAGTCTGGCTTAAAAAAAGAGGCGCAAAATGGAAAAAATAGAATACGTTCTTCCGTCTGAAATTGAAAAAAGAAGTTTCCAAATAATTGACGGCGAACTTCGCAAAAAAAATATTGTTCTGCCGGAAGAAGAAAAATTTATTACGATGAGGGCAATTCACGCCAGCGCAGATTTTGATTACGCAAAGACGCTTTGTTACTCAAAGGACGCTGTAAAAATAGTGAAAAATCTTTTAAAAAACGGCGCGCACATTGTTACCGACACAAATATGGCACTTGCGGGAATAAATAAAAAAGTCCTTGCAGAATTTGGCGGAGAGGCACATTGTTTTATGGCGGATGAAGATGTAATTCTTGACGCAAAAAAAAATCAGATTACACGGGCGGCTTCTAGTATGAAAAAGGCGGCGCAGTTAAAGGTCCCACTGGTTTTTGCAATTGGAAATGCGCCCACAGCACTTATTGAACTTAACAAAATGATTGAAGAAAAAATTTTTTCCCCGGATTTTATAATTGCGCTTCCAGTAGGATTTGTGAATGTGGTTGCTGCTAAAAATTTAATTTTAAAAGGAAAAATTCCTTTCATTGTGAACAAAGGCAGAAAAGGTGGAAGCAATATTGCAGCGGCGGTTTGCAACGCAATTTTGTACGAACTAAAGGACGAGCTTAAGGACGAAAAAAATCTTGTGGAGAAAAATTAAAAAATGAGAATTGGCTTTACAACAGGAAGTTGCGCTGCGGCTGGAGCAAAGGCTAGCGTTTTTATGCTTCTTACAGGAAAGACAAAAAATAAAATCTCAATACAAACGCCTTCTGGAATTATTTTTAATGCTGATATTCTTGAAATAAAAAAGTCAGAAAAAAAAGTCAGTTGCGCCGTAAAAAAAGACGGTGGCGATGATCCTGACGTTACAAGCGGCTGTTTAATTTTTTGTGAGGCGTCTTTTCTTCCGGCAAAAAAAAATCCCTACGTTACAATAAAAGGCGGCAAAGGCGTTGGCAAAGTTACAATGCCCGGTCTTGATCAAAAGCCTGGAAAGTCCGCAATAAATTCTGTTCCAAGAAAAATGATTGAAAAAGAAGTGCTTGAAGTGTGCGGCGTTTGCGATTATACCGGCGGAATTCTTATAGAAATTTCAGTTCCAGACGGAGAAGAAATCGCTAAAAAAACTTTTAACCCACGGCTTGGAATAAAGGGCGGAATTTCAATTTTGGGAACAAGCGGAATTGTTGAACCGATGAGCGCTCAGGCGTTAAAAGATACAATTCTTGTTGAACTTACGCAAAAAAAAGCGCTGGGACTTTCTGTGGCAATTGTTTCTCCCGGAAATTACGGTCTTGATTTTATGAAGGAAAATTTTAATTTCAATCTTGAAAAAAGCGTAAAATGTTCAAATTTTATTGGCGACACAATCGATATGGCGGCGTCACTTGGATTTAAAAAAATGCTTTTGTGCGGTCATATTGGAAAGCTCATAAAAATTTCAGGCGGAATTATGAACACTCATTCAAAAGAAGGCGACTGCAGAATGGAACTTTTGTGTGCTGCGGCGGTTGCTTCGGGCTGTTCGCTTGACTGTGCAAAAAAAATTTTGAATCAGGTTTCTGTTGAAGAAGGACTTTTGCTTGTAAAAAATGAAGGTTATCTTGAAGAGGTGATGAAATATCTTCTTGAAAAAATAATGTTTTTCTTGAATAAAAAAGCTCAGGAAAAAATCAAAATTGAATGTATTGTTTTTGGAAGCAAACTGGGGCTTCTTGCAAAAACTGACGAAGCCTTGAATTTTCTTTTAGAGGGCGACAACTTGCAAGGCGATAGTTTGTAGTGCGTTTTTAGTGGAGAAAAAAAATGGTTTATTTTGTAGGTGCCGGACCTGGCTCTCCGGATCTTATTACAGTTCGTGGAATGAAACTTTTGCAAAGCGCAGATTTTGTTATTTACGCAGGTTCACTTGTAAATCCTGAGTTGCTTGAGTTTACAAAAAAAGACGCAAAAATTTTTAACAGTGCAAAAATGACTCTTGAGGAAGTTCTTGAAGTAATTTTTGAAGCTGATAAAAAAAATCAGAATGTGGTAAGACTTCACACAGGAGACGCAAGTATTTACGGCGCTATAAGAGAGCAAATGGATGCGCTTGATGAAAAGAAAATCAAGTACGAAAGTGTTCCCGGAGTAAGTGCGTGTTTTGCGGCGGCGGCAAGTTTAAACCTTGAGTTTACTTTGCCTAAGGTTTCGCAAAGTCTTATAATTACAAGGATTGAAGGAAAAACTGATGTTCCCAAAAGAGAAAAAATAAAATCACTTGCGGCCCATAAAACTTCAATGGCAATTTATCTTAGCAGCGGAATGTTAAAAAAACTTTGCCATGAACTTATAAAAGGTGGATATAAAAAAAATACTCCGGCGGCTCTTGTTTACAAAGCTTCGTGGCGTGATGAAAAAAAATTTATTTGTACTTTGGAAAATCTTCCTGAAGTCGCCAAAAAAAATGATATTTCAAAAACCGCAGTCGTTCTTGTAGGCGATTTTATTTTGCACAGCGAATATTCAAAAAGTCGGCTTTATTCTGCTGATTTTGAAACTGAATTTAGAAAAATAAAAAAATGATTTTTTACATTTCATCTTTTACAAAAACAGGAAATCTTCTCGAAAAAAAAATAAAGTCTCTTCTTCCAGAAATAAAATGGATTTCGCGTCTTGAAAATCAGAGTATAAAAATTTTTTTTAAAGATGCGTTTGAAAAAAGAATTCCAGTCATTTTTATAGGCGCGTGCGGAATTGCCGTAAGAGAAATAAGTCCTTTTGTAAAAGACAAATTTTTGGACCCGCCAGTAATTGTAATTGATGAAAAAGGCAAATTTGTAATCCCGCTTCTTTCAGGGCACATTGGCGGTGCAAACGAAATTTCGCGCTTGATTGCACAAAGAATTTGCGCCGTTCCGGTCATAAGCACTGCAACCGACTGTGAAAATCTTTTTGCAGTGGACGTGTTTGCAAAGAAAAATTTTTTGCAGATTTTAAACAGAGACGGAATTCTCAAAGTTTCAAAAAAAATTCTTAACGGAGAAGAAATTTCAGTTTGGATAGAAAATTCAATTCAAGTTCAAAATGAAAAATCATTAAAAAATATAAAAGTCTTGCAAAGTTCACAAGAAATAGATTTTGCTGACATAAAAATTTCTTCACTCGAAATAAAAAAATCTTGCAACCTTGCACTTAGACCAAAAACTTTTTGTTTGGGAATTGGCTGTAAAAAAGGGAAGTCCTTTGAAGAAATAAAAAATTTTGTAGAAGAAAATCTTAAAGAAAATATTTCTAAAATTGCGTGCGTCAGTTCAATCGACTTAAAGAAAAACGAAGAAGGAATTATTCTTTTTTCGCAGTTTCTGGGCGTTCCGTTTTTTACATTTAGCGCAGAAGAATTAAAATCCGTAGAAGGAAATTTTTCTCAGTCAGAATTTGTTTTGGAAAAAACTGGCGTTTCAAATGTGTGCGAAAGGGCGGCGGTTTGTGCAGCTAAAAATTCTAATCTTGTAATAAAAAAAATTGCTTCGTCCGGAATAACGCTGGCGGTTGCAGAAAAAATTCCTGTCATCAGCAATTGGGAATAAGGAAAGTTTAAAATGGAAAAGGAAATTTTTATTGTGGGAATTGGGCCTGGCAGCGTTGGTTTTATGAGCGAAAATGCACTTGCTGCCATAAAAAATTCTGATGTAATCGTGGGCTATTCAGTTTACGCAGAACTTGTAAAAAAAATTTTTCCTCAAAAAGAATTTATTCTTAGCGGAATGCGCCACGAAATAGAAAGATGCACTCTTTGTTTTGAACTTGCTCTTCAGGGAAAAAAAGTTGCCCTTGTTTGCTCAGGCGATGCGGGCGTTTACGGAATGGCGTCTCCAATGTTTTTTATAAAAAAAGAAAATGAAAAGTACAGCAACATAAAACTGACGGTCATCCCCGGAATAAGCGCGTGTCTTTCGGGGAGTGCAGTTTTGGGTTCGCCACTCGGAAATGATTTTTGCGTTATAAGCTTAAGCGATTTGTTGACTCCCTGGGAAGCGATTGAAAAAAGACTTAAAGCCGCAGTTTTGGGAGATTTTGTAATTTGCCTTTACAATCCGTCGAGTCACAAAAGAAAGGATTATTTAAAAAAAGCCTGCAATATTCTTCTTGAAAGCGGCGCGGAAAATAAAAGAGCGTGCGGCTGGGTAAAAAATATTGCGCGGGAAGGCGAAGAAAGCGGCGTGTGTACTCTTAGTGAGCTTAAAGATTTTGATTGCGATATGTTTACAACAGTTTTTATTGGAAATTCGCAGACTGAAATTTTTACTGACTCTACTGGCAAATCTTTTTTAATTACAAAGCGCGGATATAAAATATGAAAAAAATTTTAATTTTTGGCGGGACTGTTGAAGGTCGCGTTCTTGCAGAAAAAATTTCTTCGCTCAATTTTCAAACTGACTTATGTGTTGCAACTGATTACGGAGAAAAGCTTGCCGGAGAACATAAAAATTTAAATGTAATAAAAGGTCGCCTCGAGAAAGCGGAGATGGAAAATCTTCTTGAAAAAAATGAGTATTCTCTTGTTGTGGACGCAACTCATCCTTTTGCAAAAATTGTTTCTCAAAACATAATAAAAAGTTTTTACGGAAAAATAAAAATCATTCGGCTTGAAAGAAATTTAAGTCACGAAGATTTTAACGGCTGCGTTTATTTTGATACTGCAAAAGACTGTGCTGAAGTTCTAAAAAAAACGACTGGAAATATTTTGCTTACAACCGGAAGTAAAAATTTAAAAGATTTTTGTGCAGATGAAAATTTACGAAAAAGAATTTTTGCGAGGGTCATCCCATCAAAAGAAAGTCTTGAGGAATGCGAAAAAGTAAATCTCGAAGGAAAGCAAATAATTGCAATGCAGGGACCTTTTTCAAAAGAAATGAACTGCGCTTTTATTGACAGTTTAAAAATAAAAATTCTTGTAAGCAAAGAAAGCGGAAAAATTGGCGGTCTTGATGAAAAAATTGAAGCTGCAAAAAATAAAAAAATAAAATGTTTTATCATAAAAAATCAGGAAGAAAAAAAATTAAATTTGTCATTGGAAAATTATGAAAAAGTTTTTTGTGTTGACGAAGCAGTGAATAAAATTTTTGAAGAATTAAAAATTTCTTGTACTGAAAAAAAATTTAAAAATCCGCAGAAAGTTGAAATTTTTTTAGCAGGCGCAGGTCCTGGAAATCCAAAATTTTTTACTTGGGAACTTACACAAAAACTTCAGGAAGCAGATTTTATTTTTGGCTCAAAACGACTTCTTGAAAAACTTGAAGTGAAAGGAAGCGCACAAAAAATTCCTTTTTACCTTGCAGACGACATTATTTCTTTTTTTGAAAAAATGAATTTTACTGAAAAAAGAATTTGCGCCGTAATTTTGTATTCTGGCGACAGTGCATTTTTTAGTGGCGCAAAAAAAGCAAAGCTTGCGTTAGAAAAATGCGGCAAGTTCAGCGTAAATCTTCTTCCGGGAATTTCTTCGTTTTCGTATCTTGCTTCAAAACTTGCGCTTTCCTACGAAAATATAAAAACCGTAAGTCTGCACGGAACTGAAAAATCTGTTTGGACTAAAAAAATTCTTGAAGGAGTTAAAAATCAGCAGAATATTTTTTTTCTAACCAGCGGACTAAAATCCGTAAAAGAACTTTGTGCTTTTTTACAAGATGACGAGTCCTTAAAAAAAATAAGTGCAAATTGTAAAATTAAACTTGGAAAAAATCTTTCGTATGCTGATGAAAAAATTTTTGAAATCAAAGTGCAGGAAGCAGATTTTTTGAATGAAGAAGGACTTTATTCAGGCTTTATAATCTTTGATGAAAACTGGGAGTGAATAAAAAATCAGATGGATAAAAAAAATTTTTTTCTTGCGCCGGGAATTCCTGATTCAGATTTCTTGCGGACAAAAGTTCCAATCACAAAACAGGAAGTAAGGGCCGTTTCTTTGTCAAAACTTCGCTTAAAAGAAGATTCAATTCTTTTTGATGTTGGAAGCGGTAGCGGTTCAGTTTCGGTGGAAGCCGCGCTGCTTTCTGAAAAAATAAAAATTTTTGCAATAGAAAAAAATGATGACGCGCTTTCTCTTACAAAAGAAAATGTAAAAAAATTCGACTGTAAAAATGTTCAGATTGTAAAGGGCAGTGCCCCAGAAGTTTTTAAAAATCTTCCTAGCCCAAGTCACGCTTTTATTGGCGGAAGCGGCAGTTTTTTTTATGAAATTCTAAAATCGCTTTATGACTTAAATCCAAAAATGCGGATTGTAATAAATGCCGTAAGTTTAAATACCGTTTCAAAGGCAATTCAAATTCCTGAAAAATTTTTGGTTGAAGATTTTGAAGTGTCGCAAATTTCAGTTTCGCACGCAGAAAAATGTGGCAGTCATTTTCTAATGAAAGCTCAAAATCCAGTGTTCATCTTTTCGTTCAATTTTAAAAAACAGGAAGACAATTTATGAAAAAAAATTCTCTTCTTATCGCGGGAACAAAAAGCGGTTGCGGAAAAACGCTCATAACAATTTCTTTGATGAAGGCATTTTCGCTTGAAGGCAAAAAAGTTGCGGCGTTTAAATGCGGCCCTGATTTTATTGACCCAATGTTCCACAAAAAAATTCTTAATCTTCCGTCAAAAAATCTTGATCTTTTTTTTACCAGCTATGACGAAACAAAAAAAATTTTTTTAGAAGAAAACGACTCTGACCTTTCAATAATCGAAGGCGTTATGGGACTTTACGATGGCAGCGAAATTCAAAGCAACAAAAATTCTTCCTACGAACTTGCGCAGTGTTTGGGTTGCCCTATAATTCTTGTAGTTGACGCAAAGGGAATGTCGCGAAGCATAATTGCAGAAATTGCCGGGTTTATTTCGCTTGATAAAAATTCTTTAATTCGCGGAATAATTCTTAACAATCTTCCTCCGCGTTTTTTTAGGGATTTAAAAAATCAGATTGAAAAAGAATTGAAGGTAAAAGTTCTGGGCTACTTTCCAAACAAAAAAAATTTAAAAATCGAAAGTCGTCATCTTGGTTTAAAACTCCCTGACGAAATTACTGATTTGAAAAAAAATGTTTTGCTTGCATCACAAGAAATTTCAAAAACAGTAAATCTTAGTGAACTTTACAAAATTTCTTCTGGCGCAACAGAAATTGAAATTCCGTTAGAAAACAAAAAAATGTCTTTTCTAAAAAATGAAAAAGTCAGAATCGCAATTGCAAAAGACGAGGCGTTCTGTTTTTACTACGAAGAAAATCTTGAACTCTTAAAAAAATTTGGTGCTGAACTTGTGGAATTTTCTCCGTTAAAAAGCACTTCTCTTCCAGAAAATATTTGTGGCTTAATTTTGGGCGGCGGTTACCCAGAACTTTACGCAAAGGAACTTGAAAAAAACAAAAAAATCCGCAGAGAAATAAAAAAATCAATAGAAAACAATTTGCCCTCTCTTGCTGAATGCGGCGGATTTATGTATTTGCACAAAAATCTTGTAAATCAAAGTGGAAAGTCTTACAAAATGGCGGGCGTTCTTCCTGGAAAAACTGAATACAAAGGCTCTCTCGTAAGATTCGGCTATGTGAGCGTAAAAGAAAAAGTTCCAAATTTTCTTGATGAAGGAAAAATCATAAAGGGCCACGAATTTCATTATTTTGACAGCACGAATAACGGTGCTTTTTGCACCCAAACAAATTCTTTTGGAAAAGAGTGGGACGCGGTTATAGAAACGAAAAACAGCTTTTGGGGCTTCGTGCATTTGTATTATCCTTCCTGCCCGGAATTTGCACAAAAATTTCTTGAAAAATGCAGAGCCTATGCAAACAAAAAAAATTTTTTATCTTAGGCGATTTTAAAAAATGATTTTTAAAAGACGATTTTAAAAAGAAGAAGGCGTAAAATGAAAAAAGGAAAATTTTTTGGACTTGGAACCGGACCTGGAAATCCCGAACTTATGACAGAATTTTCGCTTTCTGTAATAAAAGATTGCGAAGTAATTGTTCTGCCTAACAAAAATCTTGAGGAATGTGCGGCATATAAAATTGCGCAAAAAAAATTCCCGCAAATCACATCAAAAGAAATTCTTCTCTGCGACTTTCCTATGACGAGCGACAAAAATATTTTAACTGCGGCATGGAAACTTGCGTCAGAAAAAATTTGCGAAAAACTCTCTCAGGGAAAAAATGCAGCCTTTCTTACAATCGGCGACCCCTGCCTTTACTCCACATTTTCTTACGTGCAAAATCTCGTGCAGCAAAACGGATTTGAAGTTGAAATTGTAAGCGGCGTTCCGTCTTTTTGTGCGGTGGCGGCAAAACTGAAAATTCCCCTTTGCGAAAATGACGAAGAGCTTCATATTTTACCGGGGAATTTTTCTTTGGAAAATTTAAAAAATCTTTCAGGCACACTTGTTTTTATGAAAAGCGGAAAAAAGCTTCTTGAATTAAAAAAATTCCTTGAACAAAAAAAAGAAAATTTCGAATTTGATTTTTATGCAGTTTCAAATTGCGGACTCGAAAACGAAAAAGTAGCAAAAAATATTTCTGAACTTAATGAAAATTTTTCTTACTTTACAATTGTGATTTTAAAAAATTTCAAGAGCAAAAAAAACTCTTCTTACAAATTTTTCCAGAACAAAAACTGCCCAAATTTTCCCTGCCACCAAACCGACGACATTGAAAATTTCAACTGTCTTTTTTGTTACTGCCCACTTTATATGCTCGGCAGCGAATGCGGCGGAAATTTTCACTTTACAAAAAACGGCGTAAAATCCTGCAAAGACTGCGCCTTTCCCCACAAAAAAGAAAATTTCGACAAAATAAATTCAATGTTCCCAAAAATTCTCGAAAAGATGAAAAATCCTTGAAAAGTAAAATTTCGAGTTTGTTGAAATTTTTATTGATTTGGAGCAAATCTTTTTTCTTCAAGCGCGCCACGCAGACTTCGCTTGCGTGCCGAAATTTTTTCAGGAATCCCGCTTTCCGTGGTTTCATTCAAAACCTGCGGTTTTGAACGTGTTATTATATTTTCTAAGTCATATATTAGGCGTTAAGAAAAATAAATGTTTGTAAAGAAGGCTTGCGAGTTTATAGCAACCGCAGGTTGCGGCTGTTACTGACAAATTTTTTTTGTTAAGAAAAAGGCCATCACTTAACAAACGGCGCCCGTGTTACTACCAGAATTTCCAGTTAAGAAAAAATCTTCTACATTACCCGCGCCCGTGTTACAAATAGAATTTCCTGTCCTAAAAAAAAATTAATTTCTTAACAAAAAAAATCTCTTTCCCAACAAAAAATTTCCGCCTGTTACCAGCAGAATTTTCAGTTAACAAAAAATTCTGCGTGTTACAAATAAAATTTCCTGTTTAACAAAAAATTCCCTCGAATTACCAACAAAATTTTCAGTTAATAAAAAAATTTATTACTTAGCCAAAAAATCCCTTTCTTAACCAAAAAACTCAAAAATCAGTTTAAAAAATCCGCAAAAAATGACTATATTTAAACTTGCTACAAAAAATCACAATTTTACAAAAATCTTATTTCAGGAGAAAAAAATGAACTTTGATGCAAAAAAATCCGCAATCTTTCCAGAAGGAGTTTTTATCATTGGCACTTACGACGAAAATTCAGTTCCAAACGCAATGAACGCGGCGTGGGGAATTCAGTCAGACTACGAAGAAATTACTCTTTACCTTGCAAAACACAAAACAACAGAAAATATAAAAAAAACAAAGGCATTTACGGTTGCATTCGGAACAAAAAGTACAGTTGCAATCAGCGATTATTTTGGAATCGAATCTGGCGAAAATGTGAACAAGATTGAAAAAGCCGGCTGTCACGTTCACAAAGCGCCACATGTAAACGCTCCAATCATTGAAGAATATCCTGTAAGTCTCGAATGTGAATGCAAAAGTTTTAATGATGAAACCGGAATCCTCGTAGGAAAAATTGTGGGCCAAATTGCAGACGACAGCGTTATTACAAACGGCACAATCGACATAGAAAAACTTGAACCACTTGTTTTCGATATGGCAACAAAAACTTACCGCACAATTGGTCCGGTTGCAGGCTATGCGTGGAAAGACGGACTTGCGATAAAAAATAAAAACAGCTAACAAAAATCTAAAAGGTCAAATTTCGAGTTTATTTATGTGGAGCAAGTTTTTTCTCCTGCAAAAAATTTTTATTCTTTCCGGCTGAAAATTTTTTCAGGAATCCGCTGTTCCGGCCTTCGCTATTCGCTCATTCTTACAACCTACGGTTGTTAACGAGTTTTGTCCCAAAACTCGCGAGATTGTTTTGTTAAAAAGAAATTTTTTTGTTGGGCAGAAAATTTCATTTGTAACTTACCAGAACTCCGGGCCTCCATAGCGGGCTAGGCTTGGCTAGCTTTGGACGTTAAGAAAATAAATTTTATTTAAACTCAAATTTTCACCTAATAAAAATCCGGAGGTAAAAAAATGATAATTGATTTTAATTCGATGAAAGAAGAAAATTTTCCTAATTTCAAGGGAGGCGAAAAAAGTCTTGAAGCAAAAATGTTCTTTGACGGAAAAAATCGCATTATGAAAGGAACTTTAATTCCCGGCGCAACAATCGGATTTCACAAGCACGAAACTTCGAGCGAAATTATTTTTATCCTCGAAGGCAGCGGAAAAGTTCTTGTAGAAAATGGCGAAGAAATTTTAACCGCCGGTCAATGTCATTACTGCAAAAAAGGCGAATCACATTCCCTTGTAAACTGCTCAAACCAAAACCTCGTATTTTTTGCAGTTGTCCCAGAACAATAGAGTTTTTGATTTTTTAGTTAAGAAATTGATTTTTTTTTCTTAACTAAAAATTCTATCAGTAATTCGCGCAGAATATGCGTGAGAAAAAAGCAATCGGCAACATATTCGGTTACTGTGTAATGTGCTGTGTTTTATAAAAGACTTGAGAGATAAAAAAAATGACAGATGTTTTAATAATTGGAGCAGGACCTGCTGGAATTTCTGCTTCACTTTATGCAAGAAGAGCAAATCTTGAAGTTCAGGTTTTGTACCACGAAAAAGGAAATTTGCAGAAAGCTCATAAAATTGAAAATTACTATGGATTCCCAAAAGGAATTTCAGGTGAAGAACTTTTTAAAAATGGAATTGAACAAGCTCAAAATCTTGGAGTAAAGATTCTTAACGCTGAAGCCCTGCACATTAGCATCGAAGAAGATAAAACTTTTTTAGTTCAAACTGACAGAGGAAATTTTTCTTCAAAAACCCTTATTCTTGCTACAGGAAACAAAAAACTTCGTCCGTCAATAAATGGAATTGAAGAACTTGAGGGTAGGGGAGTAAGTTACTGCGCTGTTTGTGACGGATTTTTTTACCGCGGAAAAACTGTGGCGGTTTTAGGAAATGGAAAATTTGCACTAAGCGAAGCCGAAAATTTAAAAGGTCTTGCAGCAAGTGTAAAAATTTTAACGAACGGAGAAGATGCTTCCTTCCTTGAAAAAAATTCCAAAAATGAATACAGCATCGAAACAAAAAAAATCAAAACTCTCGAAAAAGACGAAAAGCTTGGAAAACTAAAAAATCTTGTTTTTTCAGACGGAACAAAAATGCTCCTAGACGGACTTTTTATAGCACTTGGAGAAGCCGGAGCAAGCGATTTTGCAAAAAAACTTGGCCTTGCAATGAACAAAGACAGCATAGTTGTAAACAACAAAATGGAAACAAATATAGACGGACTTTATTCTTGCGGCAATTCAACTGGCGGACTTTTGCAGGTAAGTAAGGCAGTTTACGAAGGAGCTTTGGCAGGAATCTCTGCTGCAGAATATGTAAAGCATCTTTAAAAAATATAAAAAAAGCCTCCCGAAATAAAATTTCAGAAGGCAAAATTTTCTACAGTTAAAAACTAAGTCAAAAAATTAGTAAGACTTTCTCTCTGTCTTGCGTTTCTGGTTTAAGAGTTTACGCTCGAGAGTTGTTTTTTTCTGATGATTTGTAGCAGAAGGTTTAACGAAAAATTCGCGTTTTTTGTACTCGCGGATAATGCCTTCTTTTTCAACCATACGCTTAAAACGTTTGATTGCCTTTTCCAGGTTCTCAGACTCGTCAACAACGATTGTAGCCATAAATGTCACCTCCTTGAATTCCGGTGATGCCGTAAAACATTGGGATTTTACAAAATTTAGCTAGACTTTTCAAGATGATTTTTGCTTTTTGGAGCAAATTTGTCGCAATTAATTATCTAAGCGCCGATTGAGCCTGTCGAAATCAAGCGACTATTACTGATAAAATTTTCTGTTATAAAAAATTTAT
>CAZXCR010000002.1:0-24916 GCA_964639315.1 uncultured Treponema sp.
TTTCCTACATCTTTTTGTAAATTTTATTTAAACTCGAAATTCAGCCTAATAAAAAATTAATTTCTTAACAAAAAAAAATCCGCTTTTTAAACAAATTTTCTTATATCCTGAACTGGCTCAATCATCTTGGTTTTTACGGCAACTATGTAAGTTCCTACAATTGAAGTAATGCAGTCTATTGCCGCTGCAAATGCACACACGATTGGAGCAACTTCTCTAAGCAACAAATAGCCTGTTTCAAATCCGCGACCATACAAAGAACACATTATTGTAAGTGCAAAAAATGGACCGCCGCTAGGGATTTCAGCAAGTGCAAATGAAAGAACAAAAGAAATTCCGCCAATCCAAAGTGCATCTAAAATTGTAATTTCAAGATAAGAATAAGAGCGCATTATTAAAACAAAGCAAATTGTTTGTACTAAAGCCGCGCCGCCTCTTCCAAAAATAGAAAACAGTGGGAACGAAACAGAATTTATCCTTCTGCGAATTCCAAGATTTTCTTTTCCGTGGTGCATATTAATTCCGAGCGCAAGATTTGTATCACCGCTAAAAAGAGAAATCATAAGTGGTGCAATGCTAGAATAAATTACTTTGTAAGGATGATGATCGTGGCAAAGAGTTCTTAAAATAATCGGATACAGAACAAAGGTAATCAGCACAAAATCAACAAAAAGCATAAGAATAAGATAATTGTAAACTTTAAGCGAAAGAATGTGAGTAAAATTCATTGTCCATCTTGCCATAATCGCAATCATTCCAACGCAAAGAATATCAATAATAAACGTAAGAACCGTGTAGCAAATTTCACTAAGCGATTCAAAAAGTGTAATTGCCGGTTTTGAAGAATTTCTGTAACTTACAGCCGCGCCACCAATCAGCCCCGCAAAAATAAAGCAAGGAAGAAGATAAGAACCGTCAAGAAGCGTTTCTGCTGCTGAATATGGAAAAAGTTTTGTAAGCAAAGTTTGCCAGTTAAACTGCGGAACTTCGTTTATTTTTTCAACACTGATTGGAATTCTCGGAAGTTTTATAATCAGTGCGGAAACAAGTCCGATTGCAGTTAAAATTAAAGTTGAAATTATGATTGTAGAAAAAGTCCAAATAGAAGTTTTTAAAAGCTGATTTTCATTGCGTAATTTATAAACTGATGTTGCAACTGAAAAAAATATCAGCGGAATTATAATGTAGCGCCCAAATCTTACTACAAGGTCAGCAATAAAATTTATAACTGACTGGGCTGCGCTGCTTTCAACAGGAATTATAAAAACTGAAAGAATTCCAAGTGCAATTCCAATTAAATACTTTAGCCAAATTTTCATGCGCTGAATTATATCAGTTTGGTCATTATTTGCAAAGTAAATCTTATATGGTATAATTATTTGCTATGAAAAAAACAATTCTTGTAGCCGGAAAGGATATGCCGGAATGTTCAGCATTTTGCGAGTCTCTTTCAAAAAGTGGAAGAAAAGTTGCTGCTGGCGGAAAAGAAACCGAAGCTGACGAAGCAAAAAAAACTATTGCAGAACGGCGCACACAAATGGAAGCCTACAACGAATCAAAAACTGTAGAAGCAAAAAGCGGAATCTGCACTTTTGAATGGAACAAATCATCACCGCTTTCTACCCGCTCATTTATTTTACAAACCGAAAATGCTTTTCAAAGTCTTGATGAAGCCGTTTTATATTTTGACGAAGAATATTTTGCTTCAAACGCACAAAAAATGGATGCCGAAGAAGTTTCCCGCTGCTGTGACGAAATGCTTCTTTCCTTTCAAAATCTTGCACTAGAAATTTTAAATCGCTTTGAAAAAAAATATACAGAAAATCCCTTCACACTGATTTTTATGCTCAAAGAATGTCCGTGCGTATCAGATGCTGCTCGCCTTCCGTCTCTTAGAAACGGTTCTGTTGCAATTGCCTCACCTTTAGTTGCAGCAGCTGCAAGCGCATTTTCATCTTTTGCAGAAAACATTGCGGCAATGTACGGAGATTCAGTTTTTACAAATATTCTTTTGGTACGCGGCGAATGTAAATCAGACAAATCTCTAACGCAAGGTCAGGAAGCTCAGTGGCTTTCTTCATATTTAGATGGACTTTATGCGCAAAAAACTAAACTTTCTGCAAAAAAATCAATGCAGTGGATTAGCATAGGCGCAAAATTTTCGTCATCGCCATTTGACAGCATCAAAAATAAATTTCTTAAAAAGATATGAGTTTTCAGTTTAATCTGCCATTTTTAATCGAAAATCTTTGTAAAATTTTTCTCAGCATTCTGTGCGGATTTATACTCGGACTTGAGCGTAAGCGTCACAATCAGGTTGTTGGAATGCGCACTTTAATTTTAATCAGCGTATCGTCTACCCTGCTTGGAATTCTTTCGTACTATATGGCAGATTCTCGTTTGTGCGGAATTTCTTCTGGAGGAGATTCTTCGCGAATTGCAGCCGGTGTTATAAGCGGAATTGGATTTTTGGGTGGTGGTGCAATTATGAAGCAGGGTCTGAATATAAAAGGTCTTACTTCTGCAGCAATAATTTGGACTACGGCTTCGCTTGGTCTTGCAATTGGAGGCGGACTTTACATAGAAAGCATTTTTGTTCTTTTTGTAATTTTAATTCTTCTGGTTGCGCTTGAAAAACTCGAAGGCAAACTCTTTCCTGCTGGGAATATGAAAAATCTGCATCTTTGCTTTGAGACCGAAAATCTTGATATGACCAAACTCAAAGAAATCATCAAAAAGCACAAATTCGTTATTGTTGATATGGATATGAGTCAGGTGCTTTGCTCAAAACAAATCATACTAAAATATTCTGTAAAAGCTCCGCGCGAAAATGATTTTTCGTCCTTGATTGAAGACTTAAAAACTGTGGGAAATCTTACCGAATTCTCAATTACCGACTAATGCTAACTAAAAGAAAATAAAATGCCAAGTTTTGAAAATCCTTTAATAATACAATCTGACCGAACCCTTTTACTTGATGTTCATTCGCCTCGTGCAGAAGAATGCAGAAACGCTCTTATTCCTTTTGCTGAGCTGGTAAAATCTCCTGAGCACCTGCACACTTACCAGCTTACACCACTTTCGCTGTGGAATGCAGCAAGTGCTGGTTTTACAAGCGAGCAGGCAGTTGCGGTTTTAAATGAATTTGCACGCTACGAAGTTCCAGAATCAGTTGCGGTTTGGATACAAGAAATTTCTTCGCGCTTTGGAAAATTAAGGTTAGTTCCAGGGCCTGTTTTAAATTCCGATGATGAAAAAAAACGCTGCGAGTTCTTATACTTGGTTTCAAATTCGCCTTACGTTTTTAAGGAAATTTCAGTAAATCCTTCGCTTAAAAAAAATCTTGTTCCTTGCGAATACTCAGAAGATTCTGTTCCAAAAGAAAATTTGTCTCAAATTCAGCTTAGCGAAAATGAAAAAAAATTCTGCTTTATGATTCAACTTACAGACCGCGGATTTATTAAGCAGCAGCTTTTAAAGTTTGGCTGGCCTGTAAAAGACGATGTTCCGCTCACAGACGGAGCGTCTCTTGAAATAAATTTAAGAGAAGTCACTTTGTCTGGAAAAAAATTTGAAATCCGCGATTATCAAAAAAAAGCAGCAGAAGCCCTTGTAGGAAACAGAGGTCCGGGAACTGGATTTGGAACAATTGTACTTTCTTGTGGCGCCGGAAAAACGATTGTTGGTATGCTGATTATGTCGATGCTCAAAACAAATACGTTGATTGTTACAACAAATATTTCTGCGGTTCACCAGTGGATTGATGAGCTTTTAGACAAAACTGATTTAAGCCCCGAACAAATTGCAGAATATACTGGCGAAAAAAAACTGATTAACAGCGTTACTGTGGCAACTTATCAAATTTTAACGTGGCGACCTGAAAAAGACGGAGCTTACCCGCACTTTAATTTGTTCCGCGAAAATAACTGGGGACTCATTATTTACGATGAAGTTCACACTTTGCCAGCTCCAGTTTTTAGAGTTGCCGCAGAATTGCAAACCGTTCGCCGCGTTGGACTTACCGCAACTTTAGTACGCGAAGATCATTGCGAGGACCAAGTATTTTCTTTGGTTGGACCAAAACGCTACGATGTTCCGTGGAAAGAACTTGAAAAAGCAAAGTGGATTGCAAATGCTCAGTGTATTGAAATTCGGCTTGGTTTACCTGAAGAAACTGAACTTGAATATGCAGTTGCAAATCAGCGGTCAAAACACAGAATTGCAAGCGAAAATCCAAGCAAAATTGAAATTGTAAAGGAACTTGTAAAAAAATTTCCAGAAGATAAAATTCTTGTAATTGGGCAATATCTTTCTCAACTTGAAGAACTTTCTAAAATTCTAAATGCGCCAATCATCACTGGAAAAACGCCAAATCTTGAACGCGACAAAATTTATTCAGATTTTAAAAAAGGAAACATAAACGTTCTTGTGGTAAGCAAAGTTGCAAATTTTGCAATTGATTTACCGGACGCAAGTATGGCAATTCAGGTAAGCGGAACTTTTGGAAGTCGGCAAGAAGAAGCCCAGCGTTTAGGAAGAATTTTAAGGCCAAAAGAACGAGACTCAAAATTTTTTACGCTGATTACGCGCAACACTGTTGAAGAAGAATTTGGTTCAAACCGGCAAAAATTTCTTGCAGAACAAGGATATTCTTACAGAATTTTGCGCTATACTAACGAAAACAGTCTTAGCGAACTTGACGAAAATTGCGCGCTGGAGAATTTTTAAAATATGACCTCAAATTTAAAAACTCAGAAAATTATAGAATGGCGGCAGTGCCTGAATATTCTGCCCGATAATCAGTTTTTTGACCTGGTTCATATTTATCTAGGAAAAGTTTCAACTCCGTACAACAAAACAAATTTAATTGAAAGACTTTCTGCCTTTTTGCGCAAAGACGAAAATAAAAAAAACATAATTGCGCTACTTTCCGAAGAAGATAAAAAATTTCTTTCGGCAATAAAATTTATTCCAGAATGTACTTACGAAAAACTAGAAAAATTTTTTGAAGGTGACGAAAATTTTTCTTCGCGAGTTTTAGTTGAAAAAATAGAAAATTTAAGTCAGCGACTTTTAATTTTTTTTAGTGTAGATAAAATTTCCGGTAAAAAAATTTTAGAAATAAATCCGCTTCTTGAAGACGAAATTGAAAAATTTTTAACTCCACAAAATCTTTTTAATCTTCAAAAAAAAGAATTTACTGCAAACAGCAATCCGCTTGTAAAAGATGATTTTCTTGCAGCTTTTATTTCCTACGTTTTATCGCACGAAGATTTGTGTCGGCAAAACGGCGAATTTAAGAAAAAAACTCTGCTGGAAATTACGCAATTTTTTGAAAGTAGCGCAGAAAAACTTCAGTTGATATTTAATTCTCTTCGAAACTTAAATATTTTTGTAGAAAACGGAGAAAATTTTACAGTTGACTGGCCCACTCTCGAAAAATTCAGCGAACTTGAAAAAAAATTCCGCATAATTTATTTGTGTGCGGCAGCTTACGGACATTTTTCAAGGTCATCAATTCAAAAAAACGCGAGTCTTTTTTACAGCACAATTTGCACAATGGGAAATTCTGCTTACGAAAAAAATTCAATCCTTCAACTTTCATATATTTTAAAAGAAAAAAACGGTGGCGCTGAAAATTTTAGCGGAGGAAGATTTTCGCAAATTCTTATGAATGCAAGCGAAACCTCAACTGGCGAAAATTTTTTTGGCGGAAACGCAGTAATAAATGCAATGATTGACGCTGCCTTTGACTTTGGAATTTTTTGTGTTCAAAATGAAAATTTTTATTCAGTCAGCGAAAATTTTACAAACTTAAGCAGCAAACAAAATCCGGACGAAATTCAAAAAAAAGTTTTGAATTTAGATTCAGTTTTTTCAGTAAGCATAATGCCCGGCCTTTCACTTTTTGAATATCTTGATTTACTAAAATTTCTTAGCATCGTAAGAAGCGACACTGTTTCAATTTTTGAAATTACAAAAAAATCTTCTTTTCGCGCCTTTGACTGCGGAATGAACGTAGAAAAAATTCTTCTTGCGCTCGAAAAATATTCTTCTTACGAAATTCCGCAAAGCGTAAAAATTCTTCTTGAAGAATGGTTTTCTTCGTACAGTGCCGGAAATCTTTACAAAGGATTTGTGCTTAAAGTATCGCCAGAAAATTCTCTAAAAGTACAAAAAAGTCCTGTGTTAAAAAATTACATTACAGAAATTCTTGCTGACGGAATTTTCCTGCTGAATTTTCAAAGTGACGAAGAAGCAAAAACCATAATTGAAAAAAGCGGACTTGATTTTGTTGGTAAAATAAAAGATGCGTCAAAAAAATCAGTTTCGCTTGGTTTTAGGGAACTTTATTCAAGAACCGAAGATTTTTTGCCCTTAGAAACTTCTGCAGAAAAACAAGAAAATTTTTGTGATGAAGAAAATTCTACAAAAAAAATTCTTGATGACTTGAACAAGGAACTTGAAAAAATCAAAATGTCTTCTGAACAAAAGCAGGCTCTTGAGTTCCGCATAAAAAATCGGCTGATTGTAAACAAAGAACAGCTGCGGCCAGAAAGTGTGCGCTTTGAAGTACGCGAAGCTTTTGGAATGGATTTTCAGGCGAAGGTCCTTTTAATCGAAAGTGCAATTCAAAGCGATTCTTTAGTTGAACTTGAACTTGAAAGTAACAAAAAAGCAATTGTTGGAGACCCGCTCAATTTCAACAGAAAAACAGGACTTCTTACAATAAAAACAATTCCAGACAACGTTGAAAAAGAAATTTCTTTGGCTTACGTTCTGCGCATTAAAAAACTGGGAACTTTTTTCTAAGTCACTTTTTACGGAGAAAAAAATATGAAAAGACCTAAAATTTGTCTTACGCTTACAGGAAAAACAATTCAGGAAAATTTAGAGATTCTTGAAAAATATAGAAAATATGTTGATATTGCTGAACTTAGAGCAGATTTTCTTGAAGGAGACGAAAATCTTTACATAAGAAAATTTCCTACTCTTGCCGGACTTCCTTGTATTTTAACAATCAGGCGACAAATGGACGGCGGTCAGTTTATAGAAGGAGAAACTTCAAGAACAATTCTTTTTGCAAGGGCGCTTTCCTTTGCTGACACAGACGATAAGTCAAAAAATTTTGAATATGTTGATTTTGAAGAAGATTTTCACATTCCAAGTCTTCAAGATGCGGCTTTGGCTTTTGGTACAAAAATAATTCGTAGCGTTCACGATATGGAAAATCCAATTTCAAATATTAGTACTCGGCTTGAAAAACTTAAAACTAATTACTACGAAATTCCAAAAATCGCCTTTATGCCTCATTCGCTTGATGATGTTACAAATCTTTTTAATGAAGCGGCAAAAATCAAGGATTCAAATCATATTTTACTTGCAATGGGACCTTTTGGCGTTCCTTCGAGAATTCTTTCTTACAAACTGAACAATTATTTAACTTACTGCTCGCCTTCTGAAAAATCTGAAGGAATTTCGAATCTTGCGCACATTGATCCAATCACATTGAATTCAGTTTATCATTATAAAACTTTGAACAGCAAAACTAAAATTTACGGAATTACAGGGTATCCGCTAAAATCAACTTTAAGTCCACAACTTCACAGTGAAGGCTACCAAAAACATAAGCTTGATGCAGTTTACATTCCAGTTGTTGCAGAAAAAATTGAACAGGCTCTGCACTTTGCTGATGCAGTTGATATGCGCGGAATGTCGGTAACAATTCCCCACAAGGAAAATGTTATTCCTTATCTTGCAAAAAAAAGTCCCGAAGTTGAAAAAATTGGTGCCTGCAACACAATCGTAAAGCAGGAAAATTCTTGGAACGGTTACAACACAGACGCTCCCGGATTTTCAAAAGCGCTTCTTGAATTCTTGGGCGAAAAAAATTTAAAGCACAAAAAAGTTGCAATTATAGGCGCAGGTGGGGCAGCAAAAGCTATTGCGTATGCGGTTTACAAACTTGGTGCAAAAGCTTGTGTTTTTAACAGAACTTTAAGCCGGGCAAAACAACTTGCAGAACTTTACGGATTTAAATATTCTTCTCTGGATATAAATTCGCTGCAAACCTTAAAAAAATACAGCGACTTAATCATACAAACAACTTCAAAAGGAATGGGCTCAACTGAAGAGTCGAATACAGGCAATGATCCGCTGTTTTTCTATGAATTTTCAGGAAAGGAAATTCTTTTTGATGCAATCTATATTCCCGAAGTAACTCCGGTTATGGCGCGTGCAAAAAAATCAGGCTGCAAAGTTTGCAATGGTTACAATATGCTTCGTTACCAAGGCTACGAACAGTTTGAATTATATACAGGAGAAAAATTCTAATGACACAAAGCGAACAAAAAGTTTTAGCCGCTTCCACTGCGGTAGATCAGCTTATTGAAGAAGGAAAAATTTTCAGCGGAATGAAAATTGGTCTTGGAACAGGTTCAACAGCAATGCCTGCCGTAAATCGTCTTGCACAAAGAATAAAAGACGGAAGCGTAGAAAACATAAAAGCAGTTGCCACAAGTTTCCAAACAACTCTTGCCTGCGAAGAACTTGGAATTCCAGTTTATTCAATGAACGATAAAATTATTGGCGGAAGCCTTGATCTTGCAATTGACGGAGCTGATGAAGTTGGACCAAAAAATTCTCTTATAAAAGGTGGCGGAGCAGCTTTACTGCGCGAAAAAATAATCGCATACAATTCAAAAATTTTTGTGGTTGTTGCAGATGAATCAAAACTCGTTTTACACCACGGAACAGGATTTGCCCTTCCTATAGAAATTATTGGCGAAGCGCGGGTAAGCGTTATTTCAGCCTTAAAGAAGCTAGGTGCAACAAGCACAATCCGCGAAGGCGTAAAAAAAGCCGGTCCTGTAATCACAGACAACGGAAATATGATTCTTGACTGCAAGTGGGAAAATCCAGTTGATCCTTTTGAACTTGAAGATAAAATCGACAGCATTACCGGTGTTGTTGAATGCGGATTTTTTACAAAAATTCATCCAATTGTTTTTGCAGCCCACAGCAACGGCTCTGTTGAAGTAAGAAACTAATCTTTCCCAAAAAAATGGGCATCTGGTAAAGAAAGTCTAATAAAAATGATTTTTAATGATTTTCTTCCAGACGCCCTAAAATTTGCGCGAGTTACTGATAAAATTTTTTTGTTAGGTCAAAATTCGAGTTTTTACAATTTTTATTTACTTGGAGCGAATCTTTTTTCCTGCCACAAATTTTTTTTACGTTCCGGTTGAAAATTTTTTTAGAAATCCCGCTTTCTGCGGTTCCAGCATTCGCTTTCATTCCTCCGCTGTCGCTCCGGAACGCCTCCGGCGCCGCTACAATCCGGGCTAGGCTTTTTCACCTTTTTGTTAAGAAAAAATTTATTTCTTAACAAAAAAATCTCACACGTAATATCAAATTTTTTTTTATTTTTTGCACTTGTTTTAACTAACTGATATTATATTTAAATCAGAACCTTTTTGAATTTTTGGAGGACAATGTGAAATCACAAGTTAAATTTTTTAGTATAGCTTTTAGTGCTGTTTTTTTTAGTCTGCTATTCACAAGTTGCGGATACAACGGACTTATTGAAAAACGCGAAGCCTGTGTAAGTCAGTGGGCAAATGTTGAAACTCAGTATCAGCGTCGTAACGATTTAATTCCAAATCTTGTTTCAACCGTAAAAGGATACGCTAGCCACGAACAGTCAGTTTATTCATCCATTGCCGAATCCCGCTCAAAACTAGCCGGCTCTTTAACAATTAGTGCAGAAGATTTAACAAATGATGAAGAAAAACTCGCTCAGTATCAGCAGGCACAAAGCGAATTAAGTTCAAGTCTTTCACGTCTTCTTGCAATTACAGAAAGTTACCCTGAATTAAAGGCAAATGAAAATTTTTTAGATTTGCAAAGTCAGCTTGAAGGAATTGAAAATCGCATTTCAACAGAAAGAAAACGCTATAACGATGCAGTTCAGGAATACAACACTGCGATTGCAAAATTTCCAGGCTTAATTACAGCAAAAATTTTTAATCTTACGCCAAAAGTTTATTTTAAAGCCGAAACTTCAGCAAGTCAGGTGCCAACAGTATCGTTTTAGGATAAAAAATGAACAAAAAAACACTAATAAAAAAATTAAAGCTTTCTGAAGCCGATTTTGCAGAAATAAGAAACGCTGTAGCTGAAGCAGAAAAATCCACTGACGGAGAAATTGCACTTGCAGTCACTGCCGAAAGTTCAAGTTATGCGTTTTGGGAACTTTTAACTTCTCTTGGCGCAGCGCTGCTTCTTGTTTGCTGCATTTTTCCTTTTTCACCGCAAATTTATTCTTTCTTAAAGAGTTTTATCTGGAATATTCAGCCGTGGCACTTACTTACTGCATATTTTGTTATTGCAGCATTTTTTGTTCTTGTACTTTACTTTTTGTTTCAAATTCCCGCAGTTGATTCAGCAATAATTCCGGAAGCTGCAAAAAATAAAAGTGTTACAAACAGAAGCCTGCGCTATTTTACAGAAAGCAATGTTTACAGCACAAAAAATCATTCTGGCATTTTGATTTTTGTATCTTATTTTGAAAAACAGGTTCGCATTGTTGCAGACAAAGGAATCAGCGAAAAAATTTCCCAGGATTTGTGGAATCTTATTGCTGATGAAATGACCGAAAATTTTTCAAAGAAACAAATAAAATCAGCATTTTTAGGCGCAATAAAAAAGTGCGGCGATTTGCTTAGAGAAAATTTTCCAGCGCAAAAGGAAAATCCCAATGAACTTAATGACGGACTTGTAATTTTGGAGGATGAACGATGGGTATAATTGCTCCTGACTCTGAAAAAAATTCAGAACGTAAAAACAAAATCGCTCCTGAAAAATCTTCTGCAAAAACAGGCAGCTCGTCAAAAAGCAGTCTTCCGGGTCTTTTAGTTTTTCTTGCATTCGTTATTGTTTTTTTCTTTATTCTCGTAAATGCAGTGATTCCAAAAAAATCCTCTTCAAAAAAATCTGCAAAGGCTGAAACTCAAACTTCACAAGCCACAGTTAACGAAGTAGAAGAACTTGGCGGCGTAAAAAATGAAGCTGAACTCGAAGAAATTCTTAACGAAATTGGCGCATCTTCTTCCGCACAAGAAAATTTATTACCTTACGAAAAAACTTCTTATTCTCACTCTTATTCAAAAGATTCTGACGGACTTTATGATTTTACAAACTGCGTAATTGATGACGCTTCGCTTTTAAGCACTTCTGAATACACTGAACTTTCTTCTTATCTTGCAAATTTAAATAAAACAAGCGGAGTTCAAATTGCGGTTCTAACAGTAAAAAGTCTTAACGGTGAAGATATTGAAACTTTTAGTTTGAGTCACGCTGAAAAATGGGGACTTGGTCAAAAAAATGTAGATAACGGAGCCTTGCTCACAGTTGCTTTTGATGAAAAAGAAATTCGAATTGAAACCGGTTACGGAACTGAAGCGGCTTTAACTGATGCAAAGTGCGCGCGAATCATAAGGAATGTAATTGCACCGTCTTTTCAAACCGGCAAATATGGCGAAGGAATTATTGAAGGCGTAAAAAATATGGCCGGAATCATAACTCAAGATGAAAGTCTTGTGCAAGAAGATGTTGCAAACGAAACCTCAAAAAATTCTTCTTCGTCATCAATTCCAATAATCATAATTCTGGTGATTTTTTTCTTGTTTTATTTTAGGGCGATTATTTACGGAATTACCCACAGAGGACATTCTCGTTCATCACGCGGAGTGTATCGCAATAATAATTTTTATTCATCATCAAACTCGCACCATTCTAGCGGAAACTTCGGTTCTGGTGGCTCAAGTTTTCACGGCGGTGGCGGACATTTTGGCGGCGGTGGCGCAAGCGGTCACTGGTAAACTAAGAAAATTTTTTGCTGATTAAGGGAATCTGGTAAAAAGCGTAATTTTTATTAGATTCCCTTAAATTTTTATTCTTCCTCGCAGACTTCTTGCAAGCGTAAGTTTGTCTGCGTATTCCAAATCGCCTCCAACAGGCAGTCCTGAAGCAAGTCTTGTAACTGTAACGCCTGTTGGTAACAAAATGCGCTGTATGTAAAGAGCCGTTGTGTCGCCTTCAACAGTCGGATTTGTTGCAAGTATAACTTCTTTTATTCCTTCATTTTTTACGCGGTCAACTAAATTTCCAAGTCTTAACTGATCAGGCCCAATTCCGTCTAACGGAGAAATAACTCCTCCAAGAACGTGAAAAAGTCCGTTGTACTCGTGAGAGCTATTTATTGTGTTTACGTCCTGCGGCTGTTCAACAATACAAAGCAAAGTTCTGTCGCGGGAAAAGTCCGAGCAAATTGGGCAGGGGTCTGTTTCCGTCCACGAACCGCACAATGAACACGGATGAATTTTTTCCTGCAAACTTGAAATTTGATTTGCAAAGCGCTGCATAAAAATTTTATCAGCTTTTAACAAATGATTTGCAATTCTTATGGCAGATTTTTTTCCAATTCCAGGCAAACGGGAAAAACTGTCAACAATTTCATCAAGCGCATTCATCAATTCATTCCTGAAAAACCCTGCAAATCCATTCCGCCAAGCATTGAACTTGCATTTTGCTTGATTACTTCCTGAATTTTTTCAACAGCATTGTGATGAGCAGCACGAATTAAATCCTGCAGCATAGGAATATCGCGGTTATCTACACAAATTGGATCAAGTTTTATATCTACCAGTTCAAATTTTCCGTTAAGCGTAACCTGAACCATATTTCCGCCAGCATTTCCTGTAGCCTGAAGATCAGCAAGTTTTTCCTGTGCTTCTTTAAGCTGATTCTGCACATTGTTCAAATTTCCAAGATTTTTAATCATATCAAACGGATTCATATTTTCTCCCCAAAATCCAATGTTTTAAAGTTGTTTAGTAAAAACTGCAATTTTTACCAAACTTTCTAATTTTCTAAAAAAATTCTAATTCCAGCCCAAAACAGAGCCTCTAAACTCGTCCCGAATTTGCTCCACAATTGGCGGAAGTTTTTCTGTTTTTACTTCTTCTTTTTTTTCTTCAAGCTGAACATAAAAACTCACTTGCCTAGAAAGAATTTTGCTCAAATTTTCAGAAATTTTTTGAGCGGCATTTCTTATTGTAAGAATTTCAAATTTCTGAGCACTTGTACAAGAAACTTTTGTCTCTTCAATTTTCCAGTTTTCAGTCTGCAGCAGAGCACTTGCAAGCATTGCGTCAGAAACAGAAAAATCTGCAACCAGCAAATTTTTTACGCTTTCAGGATTTTTTTCATCCACATTCTGCGGAGCATTAAAAACTTCAAGCGGCTCTTCTTTTTTTACCTGACTTTGCTCTTCTGCCTTTTCAAAATTTTCGTAGGAGGCAAGAGCACTTTCCATTAAATCAGCAGCATTTGGAGTAAAGAGCTCGCCATCTTCTTCATCAGAAAAATTCTCTTCGCCAGAAGTTTCTGAACCGTCATAAGTAAAACTTATGGCTGACTTATTTACCGGCGGTTCAGCTCCGCCATTGCTAAAAGATTGCTGTGTACTAAGCGCACTAAAAGTTGGAAGACCAATCCTTGCACTTCCGCCAGTTTTATTCTGCGGCGGTAAATTATTCTGATTTGCGCCCTGTCCTGCAGCAACTTGTGGCGATTCTGGCACAACATTATTGCCATTTTCATCCACATAAATTTTCTGCGGATAAGAAGCTTCCTTTAACAAAGGCTTTACGGCATCAACAGCTTTTTTAAGTTCCGCACCAGAAATATAATCTTTTAGCCAGCAAAGTCTGCTCAGCGCAAGTTCAAATTCATAACGCGGACTCAAAGAATATCTTATATCGCGGTAAAGTTGTAGGAAAATACTTAAAGCTCTTTCTAGTTTTACAGAATTCCATTCATTCAAAACCTTTTCTGAATAACGGCTTGCACTGTTTCCTAAAAGCGCTTCTCTGGTAATTCCATTTTTTATCAGCAAAAGACTTCTTATGTAATTTGTACAGTTCGAAAGAAGCTGCTCAATACTCACTCCGCCCTGCAAATAATCATCAAACTTTAAAAGAACCTTATCGCAATTTCCTTCTACACAAAGTTCAAAAAGTTCATTCAGCTGATCAACGCCTACAAGTCCAAGTTTGTCGCGGATTTTTTCATAAGTGATTTCTCCGTCACTAAAAGCAGCCACCTGATCAAACAAAGTGTAGCTGTCGCGCATAGAACCTGTAGATTCACGGGCAATCCAGTACAGTGCCTCGTCTTCTGCCTTAATTCCAATTTCCTTTGCTGCAAGGGCAAGCTGTTCCTTTACTTTTTCTATTGAAACCAAGCGGAAATTAAACTGCTGACATCTTGATTTTATTGTAGCTGGAACTTTCTGCAATTCAGTTGTAGCAAAAATAAAAATTACGTAAGGCGGCGGCTCTTCAATTGTTTTTAACAAAGCATTAAATGCACTTGTAGAAAGCATATGAACTTCGTCAATAATATAAATTTTATAACGGCAGCTATTTGGCGGAAACAAAACCTCGTCTTTTATTTGCCGTACATCATTTACACTTGTATTTGAAGCACCGTCTATTTCAATTACATCAAGCGAGGAACCTGCTGTAATTTCTTTGCAAGCAGTACATTCTCCGCAGGGATTTGCAGTAGGTCCGTTTTTGCAATTTAAAGCCTTTGCAAGAATACGGGCAGTTGACGTTTTTCCACAACCACGCGGTCCCGAAAAAAGATATGCGTGCGCAATTTTTTCACTTTGAATCGAATTTTTTAGCGTTTGAGCAACAAATTCCTGCCCAACTAAGTCTTCAAATTTTTGCGGCCGTCTTCTGGTCGCTGTAACTTCATAAGCCATATTTTTATAAGATACTCTAAAAATCACTATTTTTGAAGAGATTTTATAGGTCAAAATTCGACTTTATTGCAAGTTTTATTTATTTGGAGCGAGATTTGCCACAACATTACGGTTGCTTCCCAAGTTTCGGCAAGCGAAACTCGTAGAATTGCCTTGTTAATGAATAGATTTTTTCTTAACAAAAAGACCGCGAGTTTGTCGCTTGCGACTGTCCAGGGTTACGTACGCACTTCGTGCTATCTCCATTCAAAACCTTCGGTTTTGAACGGCTACGCCGCCCTTACCATCGGGGCTAGGCTTTTTCACCTTTTTTATAAATTTCTGATTAAAACTCAAAATTTGCCCTAATAAAACATTTTACACAAAGTAAAAGACGCTTGGTAAAAAAAACTAAATTTCGTCATTCACAATCTGAACAAAAATCAGTAAACTTTAGCCGCTATGTCGCTTTTAAAGATTTCTGGTGCAAATTATTCATATCCGCAGTCTCAAAAAAACGCTCTCGAAAACATAAATTTAAGCGTAGAAAAAGGCGATTACATTGCACTTGTTGGCACAAACGGTTCTGGAAAATCAACTTTAGCAAGGATGATGGCAGGATTTTTTGAACCAAAAAGCGGCTCTGTGGAACTTGAAAAAGACGTTCTTCCGGGAATTGTTTTTCAGCAACCAAAAGATCAAATTGTTGCCGGAATTGTTGAACGCGATACAGCCTTTGGTCCGCAGAATTTAAATATTTCAAAAAGCGAAATTGAACTGCGCACAATCGAATGCCTTAGCGTTGTTGGGCTTGCAGACAGAGCTATGTCTCGAACCTTCGAACTTTCTTTAGGTCAAACACAGCGGCTTGCATTTAGCGGAATTTTGGCGCTTTTTCCAGACTTTTTAATTCTTGACGAAGTTACATCAATGCTCGACCCTCATTCAAGGAACGAAATAATTCAGTTTGTAGATGAATGGAATGCGAAAGGTCACACAATAATTCATATTACGCACGATTTATCAGAAACTTTGCATGCAAAGCGGGTTGTTGCGCTCGAAAACGGAAGCATAATTTTTGACGGAACAAAAGATATTTTTATGCAAAGCCCGCAATTTCTGAACAAGGTATTTTGCGACGAATCTTATTTGTACGAAAGAAGTTCCCTTTTAAGCAAAAAAAAATCTCAAAATCAGGAAATTGCTCTTGAAGCAAAAAATATTTCTTTTAGCTGGGAAGATCGCAAAGTTTTTGAAAATTTAAATTTCAGTCTAAAAAAAGGAAGTCTTACGGCACTTACAGGTCCAAGTGGATGCGGAAAGTCAACTTTTTTTGAATGTCTTGCAGGACTCCAAAATTTAAAAAGCGGAAGTATTTACGCTATTTCGCGACCAGCCTTAGCCTTGCAGGAAACCGAAGCCGCTCTGTTTGAAAATTATGCTGCTGATGACGTTGCGTTTGGACCAAAAAACAGCGGTGTAAATGGAAAAAATCTTCTTTTGCGCGTAAAAAATGCTATGGAAATGGCGGGACTTCCCTACAAAAAATACGCTGATTCTGCCACATTTAAATTGAGCGGCGGTGAAAAACGCAAACTTTCTCTTGCGGGAATTATTGCCCTTGATTCAGACATAATGATTTTTGATGAACCCACAGCAGCGCTTGATTCCTACTCAAAAAAAACTGTTTTGCAAAGCCTAAGAAAACTTGCTGACGAAGGAAAAACCGTTCTTTTTAGTACGCACAGAATGGAAGAAGCCGACATCGCAGATTTTCAGTTAAAATGGGAAGATTTAACCTCCGAAAATGCAAAAAATCTTTGCAAAGAAGAGCAAAAATCAAATACAGAAAATCAACTAAAAAAACAGGACGTTCTGGAAAATGCAAAAATCTTAAAAGTTTTGAACCGCGCATCAAGAATTTTTATAAGCCCTGCAAAACTTCCGTCTTCTCCAGTAAGCCTTCTTCCGCCAGTTTTAAAATCCCTACTCTTCCTTTCAATTTTTATAGCAAGCATTGCAGTAAAATCCTGGCAGTTATGCACAGTTCTTTTTGCAGTGAACATAATTTACGGAATTTTTGCGCTTTATCCTCCAAAAAAATTTTTTGCAGCAACAAAGGCACTTCTACCCTGGCTTTTTATTTTTGCCGTAATCGAAATGTTTTTTGAAATCGAAGGAAATATTTTGTTCCAGTGGAAATTTATTGTTATAACCGACACAAAACTTGAACTTATTGCAAAAATTTTCTTGCGGGCATTTTGTATAATTCTTTCGCTGGGAGTTTTTCTTCACACAACAAACGAAAGGCAGCTTCTTGACGGACTTGCAGCCTTATTAAAGCCTCTTGCGCTCATAAAAATTCCAGTGCGATATGCAGTTTTAGTTGCAGGAATTATTTTCAGATTTATTCCTCTTTTGATGGAAGAGCTTTCTGGAATTATAAAAACGCAAATTGTGCGCGGAACTTTTGGCAAAGCAAAGGGGCTGTCCCGCTTAAAGATTTTGGTGCCGCTGTTGGTGCCGCTGTTAGTTCAGTCCTTTAGAAAAGCCGAGCGCCTCTCCGAAGCGTTAACTGCAAGATATTTTGAATAGAATATTTTTATTTTGGAGCAAATTCTTTTTACTTACAGCGCCGCAATTCTTGCACAAAAATTTTTTTTAGAAAAAAAATCTCAATGCAAAAGAAAAAATTTTGTAAGTAAGCACACGCCTTCTGCGCCGCAAATTTCTTTACAAGTTCCCGTCCTTCCGTGGCTCCGCTATTCGCTTCGGTATTTTTGCTTTACAAAAAGTCGCAAGCTTACGCTTGCTAACGAGTTTGTCGCAAGCGACAAACTCGCGGTCTTTTTGTTAAGAAAAGAATTTTGCTGGTAGCTGCCCACGCCAGGCTAGGCTTTACTACAAGAACAAAAGTTTCATCAGAGAATATTTTCTTAGCAAACCTGCGTGCGAGTTACCAATAAAATTCCCTGTCTCACAAAAAATTTTCTTCTTAAGCCAAAATTCGAGTTTGTTACAATTAATCATTTAAGCACAGATTGAGCTCGTCGAAATCAAACGACTATTACTGATAAAATTTTCTGTTAATAAAAAATCCATTTCTTAACAAAAAAACTGCGGATTTTAAGCCTTCAAAAACTCAAAATCCGCAGTTTCAGTATGCTCTATGCTAAGAACATATTAAAGTCTGGCATTTTATTTACTAAAACACTGTGGTTCTTAAACCGCCAGAAACTGTAAATACATATTTCTTTGCGTCATCACTTGTAGTTGCAACGTCTGATGGAATAAACCAAACTTGTGGTTCAGCATAAAGTGACCAGTTCTTAAAGACTTTCTGATTTGCAAAAGTTATGCGTGGGAATTCCACTTGAACTAAAGCAGCAGAAAGAATCTGTGGAACTCGTTCGCCAGTTACAATAGAAGCTCCGGAATCACTAAAGTAAGAGAAGTTTGCTCCTACAGAAATAGTTGCACTAAGCCAATCCCAATCACGACCAAAGAAATATCTAAATGGAATATACGCAATCTGTGCAATAATTTTTCCACCTATAGCATTTCCACCAAAACGGTACTCAGTTCTAGGCAATCCAAGCATATCGCAAATCCAATAGCGCTGTTCCTGTGTAAACTGACCAAACTGAGCCTGAATCTTTACAGCGTTATCAAATGCAGTAAGTCCTAAGCCAACACTGTATAAAGTTGGTCCCCAGAAATTTGCGTCAATATAAAGTCCTCTAATAAACTCAGGAACTTCATAACTTGACTTGTCGCCCTTTCTTAAAATAAGCCGAACATCTTTTAAATGAATGTCATCATTTGAAAGTCCGTTAAAATCAAGCATCTGATTGTAATGTCCGCCTTCACCAGGAGAAATCAACCTTACAGAAGGCTTTGTACGATCAACCTGAACAATTGTTCTTGTTATAGCATTTTCGCCGTTATACATTTCAGCCTTTATCAGCATAAAATGATATCCAGCTGGAATGTCCAGATTTTCAACGCGATAAGACCACGAAGTTTGATCCTTTTTTGAAACCGGCACATAAGACTTTCCGTTATCAAAACTGATATAAATCATTTTGACTTTTTTCTGTTCAACACTGCGCTTTAATTCGCTTGGAGCATTTTTCATTCTAAGAATTTCTTTTTCACCCTCAGAAAGCGTATAACCAGCCTTACCTTTTAACAGCGGACGGTTAACTGCAAAGTCTCCGTAAGTAAAGTTTTCAAGAGTTACCCACGGACCTGTAGATGAATAAATGAAAGTCTGTTCAGAAGAACTTACATTTTTTCCGCTTGCAGTAACAGCAACTACCTGATAAGTATGAAGTCCTTCTTCAATATCAATTCTCTTGCCTTCAAATTTAATTCTTCCGTCAAGATGAATTTTATAATATCCGTTTTCAATCTGAGAAATTGGCTCTGCAGCTGGCTCAACTTTATTTCCGTCAAGATAGAATTCTATTGTTTCAACAGGATCTGTATTTTCTGCAGTAATCATTCCGTAAATATTAAATTCGCCCTGAATATGAGAACCGTTCAGCGGATAAAGCAAATCAACTTTTGTAAGCGGCTTTTCCTTGTTAAGTTCAATATTTCGGCTTACACGCGTAATATTTCCGGCAGCGTCAGTTCCTGTAAGTTCAATATTATAGAATCCATTGGCAAATTCAGACAAATCAACTCTTTCAGAAATAATTTCTGAAGGAATCAAATCTCTATGTTCAAATCCCTTTGGAACAGACTTATTTTCAAGACTGCGAATTGTTAAGTAAAGCTCAGTAAGTTTTACGTTATCTGTTGTCTGGCCGCTAAAGAACAAATCTCTAGAAGTTCTAGAATCATCAAGCGGAAGCTCAAGCCTTAATTCTGGAGCAGTATTATCAATATTTATAAGACTTGTATAAAGACCCACAATATCGTAACCGTCCCAAATTTTTATAAATACAACGTGAGTTCCGTCCTGAATAACGCGGGTGTCAAAAGTATAAGACCAGTTTTCTCCACCAACTGCGTCATTGTAAGTAGCACCGTTATCAACAGAAATTTGAACTTTGTTAATTCCGTTTTTGTCACTTGCAGTTCCTTTTAATGTTACTACGCCAGTAACTGTTTTTGAAATGTCTGGCTCTGTAACACTTCCCTTTGGCTGCTCAAGTGAAACTCTGAAAGTAGATCTAACTTCCTTACCTTTTACGCCATTTTGGTCAACTGCATAAGCCGAAATTACGTGTTCATTGTCTGTTAATGATGAAAGTTTTTTGTCAATCTTGAAATTTGAAGTTGCAAGTCCATTATCGTAAGACTGCCATTCTTCATTATCAATTTTGTAGAAGAACTGACTCAATCCGTCATCATCATAAATCAATCCAGAAATTGTAAAGTCCGTTGTAATAACCTGATTGTTTGCAGGAAGATGAATTTCAACTCTAGGCTTATCGCTTTCTTCGTTTACAACAAATTCCCACTTTTTTATAACAGTTGAATTTCCAGCGTCATCAGTAAAGGTAAAATTCATTCTGTTGTCGTGCGGATGTTCCGAAGTTCCAACACGCATATTTGGAAGCGGAGAATTCATTGTTCTAAGAGGATCTTTTGTAATTGCAACCGGAACTTCAGTTGTAACCGTCTGCGGCTCTTCGCCCTCTGCACCCGGAACCTGACTTTCTACAGTTTCTGTTTTTACAGGAATATTCTGTGCATTTTTATAAATTTCAAAATTTTCACTGATTTTTGAATCTGCACTTGTATAGCGAATTGCATTTACACGCCCATTGTCTCTTACTTTAAACACAATGTCTGTTTCGCCGTTTATTTCGTTTACAATGCCTTTTTTATCAGAAACTTTCATTTCTGCAACAGGAATTATAACTTCAACTTCTGGCGGAGTAATGTCTTTGAATAATGCAAGATTAAGCTCTGATTCTTTGCCAGTTGTATCATAGCAGCGAATAGAAAGTGGAACGTATCCTTCGTTATAGTCAGAAATATCAGCAGAAGTATTAAAGTAACCGTTACGATCAAGATTTAAAGTAACCCACTTTTGCTCATCTTTTTCATCTGACTTTTTGTCTTCAAGAGAATATTCAGCTCTGCTAACGCCATTTCCATCAGTTACACGACCGCTAATTGAAATTTTGTTTCCAACATAAGACATATTGCTCAAGTTCGAAAGCGAAATTTCTGGCTTAGCCGTATCAACTACAAGCGAAACTGGTGATGAAGTGTAACTTGCTCCATCAGAACCTGAAATTCTAACGCTAATATCTTTAAATGAACCGTCACTTGCAGAACTAAGTTTTACAAGATTTCCTTCAGTTTCTACAGAAAGTCCTCCCGAAGCGCCCCGCAAAGATGATGTAAACGAACCTTGAGCATTTATAAATCCATACAAAGATTCGCCGTCATTTAAAACATAAGCTTTAGAATCCTGATTATATTTTACGCTTCCAAGTTCTGCCCAGTAAACTTTTGCTTCGTTATCAATATTTTTGTGTTCGCGCAAAACCATAAATGAAGCTTTAAAAGTTTTTTGTCCAATAGTGTCTTTTATTGTAACTTCAAGATTTGTCATTCTTGCAGGCAGATTAAACAGAGGAATTGTAAATTCATATTCATCCGAACCTTCGCTAACAGGAGCCGGAACAAAATTTCCATTCTGACTTGCATCTCCGCCGGCAAAATTTTCTCCGCTAATTTTGTATTCCACAGCTGTAATTTTGTTTGCAGATTTTGCTTTCATAGAAACAGTGTAACCTGCTTCTTTATTTGCGTTGCGAGGAATCAAAACATTCATTCCGCTCTTGTAGTCTTCGTTATTAATTTTAGTAAAGTATGCTTCTACAGAAGACTGAGCCGGAGGCGGTGTAAGTTCAATTGAATAAACCTTTCTTGAAGCCAAACTTCCTTTTTTTGCCTTAGGTTCAAGTACAGCGTCAACATCAGCAGCAATTCTTCTTAAAACAACTCTCTGCTGACTTTCAAGAATATCGTCGTATTTTACAATAACAAATTCTGAACTGTCGCTTGCTTCTTCATCTTCATCGTGCTCTTTTCCGCCAAGAACGCCCTGATAAACTGCAATTCCGTAATAATCATTTCCCTTAATCCAGTAAAGAGCTGGTTCTGCACATTTTTTTGCAGCCGCATTTTCATCATCAGGATTTACTTCTGGCGCAGGATTTATTTTCTTTACTACAACAGATTTTGTTGTTGAACCAGAATTATTTGTTGCCATAATTTCTACAACTGAAATTCCGTCAGCAAAATCAGCAGGTTTTAAATTTTCAATACTGAATCTTTGTCTTCTATCCAAAGAAAGCGGTGTAAATTCACCAGGTTCAACAAGCTCTGAAGAACTTACAAATCCGTTTTCATCATAATTTACTTTTACACCAAAAATTCTGTAACTTACCCGAGTATTAGCATTGCCTACAGAACCGCTAATTGTTTTGCGATCGCGCTCTGTTTCAAATTCAAGCGGAATTCCTTTTTCAGAATCTTCTGCCTGAGCAACTTCAAGAGTTGGCAGCTTTCCTTTTTCAGTAAAGTGAAGTTTTCGAGAATCATAAGTTGCTCCAGCTAAAGTTGTTACGCGAACAATAAATTCTTCGCTTGAATTAGAGCTTTCTACAGTAACAAGATTTCCCTGATTTTTTACAGAAACTCCACGAATTGCCGGAATTGTAGTTACGCTGGCAATTTCTCCGCCAATAAAATATCCCTGAAGAGAATTATTGCCGTCAATTAAGAATCCGCCGTTTTCGTCAACAGTGCTGTCTGTAAAGTAGATTCCTGCATTTTCAAGATGAGGTTTTGTTAAATCAGTAATGTTTAAAATCGTTCTGTATTCGCTAATATTTCCACGAACATCTACTGCGCGAACAAGGAGTTTTGAAATTCCCCACGGAAGATTTTCGTCGCCAAGAGGAATTTTTACTTGTGCTGATTTTAATGCATCGTTAAAAGATACATCGATTTTATCAGAAGATTCTCCGTTGCCCCAGAAGAACTGATAGTCAGCATCTGTAACGCCCACAGTTGAATTTACTGTAATTTCAAGAGTGCCGTTTTCTTCAGGGTTGATTTTCATTCCCGGAACATAATCCACAGAATTTTTTCCAACTGAATATTTTACATTTTCAAACTTTGGAAGTGCGCCAAGTGCAACAAAGGTATTTTTTGCAGCATTTCCTTTTACACCGTACTTGTCGATTGCGTAAACTGAAATCTCGTGAACTCCGTCAGCAAGTTCACCAGGAATTTGCGCATAGAAAACGCCAGTTGAATCTAAAACAGTTTCCTCTTTTCCATCAAGAGAATAAACTACCTGAACAACACCGTCATCATCGCTTGCAATTCCACGCACATAAAAACTTCCATCTTCTCCAGAAATTTTCATACCGTGTGAAGGATAAGCAATTGTTACAGAAGGTTTGTCTGCTTCCTGATTCAAAACAATATTTTGCTTTTTTACCGCAATGTTTCCCATTGTATCAGTTGCAGTTATTGTAAGAACTACAGTTCCAGATTTTCCACGCGAATCAAAATCTTTTACAAAATAAGGATTTCCCGGAGTTAAAGTAAAATTGCCCTTTTCAGAACCAAATTCGTAAGTAAGTTCAGAAAGGTGGTTTGCATCGTAAGCATAGCCGGCAACTGTAAAAATTCCGTTCTGCACTTCGTTTTGCTGAGGACTTACAATTTCTATTTCCGGATTTGTATTATCTACAAAGAATAAAAATGCGTATTTTCCAACTGAACCAGCGTTATCCACTGCCTTAAACCAGCAGGTTGCCGCACCATCAGAATAAAGTCTTTTTGTATCAAGAGGAATGTTAAAAGTCCAGTAAGAAGAAATTCCGTCTTCGTCCGGAGTTTTAAGTTTTACTTCCTTAATTTTTGCTTCTGTATAAACTCTTCCGCCATCTGTACTGAATTCAAGTCCTTTAATTCCGTTACCGTCTTTTACTTTTCCAATAAGATTGATTTTTCCGCGGACAAGTTCACCCATATAGTGATTATCAGGATTTATTTCAATTCTAGGAGCACGTCTGTCGAGCTGCCAGGTTACTTTTGCAGAACGACCAGTTTTTGGAACAACTTTAGATTCATCAATTTCGCCAGTTTCGCTGTTTCTATATGCTTCTGGATTTCCGTCATCAATTCCGTAAACTTCAATTGTGTGCGGTCCTTCAAGAAGATCTGCTGTGTCAAGATAGTATGACCAGAAATCAGTTCCCTGCGCCTTTACTGGATTTTCTTTGTCGCCGTCCAAAATAAGCCAAACTTCAGCAACTTTGTCATCATCAGTACAAGTTCCAACAATATTAAGGTTTCCAAGAACCCTCATCTGTTCAGTAGGATTCGTAATTCCTGTTACAGGAAGATCTGACTCTTCATCAATATAAATATTGTAAGGTCCAACAGTTTCAACGTTGCCTGCCTGATCTTCTGCTTCAACAAGAATATTGTACTTTCCGTTTTTTTTGTTGATGTCGAATTCATTTTGCCAACTGTTCATATTTTCTGGATGTTGAACTTCTTTTTTTCTTTCTGCAAAAAGCGCTCCAGCCACAATCAAAAGCAAAGTTAGAACCATACAGACTTTTTTATTCATAAATTCCCCCTGATCAAAATAAATTTGTCCTAAGATTAAGGCATCCGGCAAAATCATTTCTAATGCTTTTCGTAAGGTGCCTGCGAGTTTTAATTCGCTGCCTGGCAAAAACTGTAATTTTTACTAAGCTTCCTAAATAAAAAAATCGAGTCAATTTTTAAAGAAAATAAATTTTAAAACTGACTAACTTTTAGATTATCGGTTACATTTTAGAAATCTTAAAGACCAAAAACTCCAATATCTCCATTTTCTCACAAATTCACGATATGCTCAAACCCTTTTTACAATAAAAGCACCTGTAAACCACGTTTTTACTTACGGATGATGTGAAAAATTTTCTGTTAAGTGGGGAAATTTTTGTAAACTTATTTGAAGCAATTTTTTTCTCCTGCCACAAATTCTTTTTCTCGCGTACGCTGTACGCTCGGCTGCAAATTTGCCGCAACCTGCGGTTACGTATGCCCACATTCGTGGGC
>CAZXCR010000003.1:0-21659 GCA_964639315.1 uncultured Treponema sp.
AGCTGCAACTTCGTCTTTAGGAGCGGCTTCTCTTATTTCGCTTACGGTAAACGGACGGTTTCAAATTTCGCGTTCTCTTACAAGTGCGATTTTATTGCCTTACATTATTGAAGACGGAGCAAAATTTCAAGCAGCAAGACTTTGTAAGGCTGCAAAAATTTTAAGGGCGTGCAAAGAAGATGCAAGCGAAAAAGAAGCGGTAGAATCCCTTGCTGAATATGTGCGGACTCATATTGCACAAATAAATCTTCCTTCCCGCTTAAAGGAACTTGGGCTTTCAATAGAGCAGCTTACTCTGGCGGTAGAAGATTGTGGCACATTAGACTTAATCAATTCACTTCAGCGCAGTATGACAACTGACGATCTTTTTGAAATTGTAAAACAGGCATACTAATGATTGAACCAGGAAAACTTTTTCAACTTTCTGCCGGACAAAAACGACGCAAACTGGCACTTACTTTTGGCGAACTTGAACGAGACATTGCAGGCATTGCAGAAAAGGGAATGGAATATAATTTTCCAAAAATGACTCGTGCAGAATACACAAAACAAATTTGCAGAATTGTTCTTGAAGATCCAAAACTTCCGGAGCAAAGCGCACAAAAACTAAAATCAATACTTGAAGAAACCCCTTTTGATGAAAGAAGAGCCTGCAATTTTGCCAGAAATGAACTCTTAGCAATAATCGGGACTTTTCCTGCCGAATGGGACTTGGTTATAGCACCGCACAGCCAAAACAAAATGACTGTAGAAAAGCGCAACTTTTTTAAGGGCGTAAATGTTTTTGCAGAGGACATCCGTTCGCCTTTTAACATAGGGTCAATTTTTAGAACTGCCGAAGCGATGGGCTGCGAAAAAGTTTATATTTCTCCAAACTGCGTAGACCCAAGTCAGAGTAAGGCAATAAGAAGCGCAATGGGTTGCATTGAAACTTTAGGTTACACTCGCTGTTCCCTTGATGACTTACCTGAACAAAGCAATATTTTTGTTCTCGAAACCGGCGGAACTCCAATAAATGAATTTAAGTTCCCAAAAGAAGGAATTGTTATAATTGGTTCAGAGGAACTTGGAGTAAGCCCCGAAGCACTAAAAAAAGCAAACTGCGGAACTGTAAGCATTCCAATGACAGGATTAAAAGCGTCTCTTAACGTAGGAGTTGCCTTTGGAATTTTAATGCAGGCGTGGACTGAGTATCTTAAAAATCATTAAAAATTTGCATTATTCAGGGCGTTTAAATGCCTTTTTTAGTCGCAAACTGATTGATTTAAGCTGTTCTTCTGAAGAAATTCCGAGTGTCTTTAGCACAAAACCTTCAATCTGGTCGTAGGAAATTTCGCCATTTTCGTAGTGAGTAATCATATCAGCAAGGTAAACTACGCAGCTAAGCTTTTTGTACTGTTCAGGAGCACTTTCCGGGTCGTGATGATAGCGAATAACATTAACTATAACCTCAGGGAAATTCCATTTTTCAGCAATCATCGCGCCAACTTCCCCGTGATTTACGCCGGCAATAAGATTTTCAAAAAGATCTGTAGAAAGACCGCGTCTTTTAGAAATTTCATTTATTTTATTTAAGGTTGACGGCTGAGCGTTTTCAAAAATGATTTTTCCCATATCGTGCAAAAGTCCGCAAACGTAACTGTCGTCAATGCAACTTCTGTCTTTTGAATTTGTACAGAAATTTCGTGCAAGATTATACGCATTGAATGCAACCTGATAAGAATGATCCCACAGTTTTTTATTTACATCGTTTGATTCAACCATAAGATTCCGCATAGAACCGATTGAAAAAAGCAAATTTTTAATTCCGCGCAAACCTGTAATTTTTATAGCTTCTGCAATAGAATGACACGGTTGTGAAAGCATATAAGCCGCAGAATTTACAAGCCTTAAAAGTTCGGCAGTAAGAGAAACATCGTTTGAAATGCTAGTTGCAATGTCGCTCATTTTGCTGTTTGGATCGTTTATAAGACGGTTGATACGCGTAATGTTTTCAGGAAATTCTGGAAGTCCGTTTATTAAACCTACAAAAGCCTTTGAAAGAGAATTTATATCGCTTTTGAGTTTTGCGTTGAACGGAAGAATAAGACGGGTCATTGTTTCGCCATTTTCGCTTGTAACCTGAAAATTTTCTTCAGTAAGACCAATCTTTTTTAGAATCAAAATCATAATTACAAGACCAAGTCCGGCACCTTCAGAATCATCTAAAAGTTGAGACATTCCTTCTGTTACTGACTGGTACATTTGCGTACTTGTAATTTTGTCGTGAATACGCTTGTATTCAAAAACTGTAAGTTCGGCTTTGTTGCGCACGTCAATTTTGATTTTATTATTGCGAGTTTGAAAAGAAACTTTTATGTAAAGACCTTTTTTGCGCTGCTGTTCAAGATAATAATCTATGTTACTTAGAGTATCCTGTTTAAAAGTGCGCATTCCAATTCCGTAGTCGCCACGGTCGTTTATGTTAAGACCCTTTTCCATAAAATAAATGCGCTTTGTATTTGCTTTTTTTGAATTATTTGCAAGTTCCTTTATGCAATAAGAAAGGCTTTCAAACATTTGTTTCTGATTTAACTGAGTTAAAAAACACTTGAGTACATCGGTAATGTACTGCTCCATTTCGCGCGGAAGAGTATAAGTTGTAATTGTAAGAGGAATGCCATTTTGAATGGCCATCTTAATTTTTTCTTCATCAACTTTGATTTTTTCTGTTTGTGCCATAACTAACTCTAACTCTTTAATCTGTATTTTAACTTACGGGAATTTCTAAAAACTGCGAATTTTTAAAACTTTCCTAATAAATTTACACCCCACTTGATTCATTTTGCAAGTGTTTCTACAGAAATTTGTCATTCTGCGCAGGTTACTAATGAAATTTACTGTTTAAAAAAAATTCTCTTCTTAAAAAAACAATTTTCTAGCCAAGCCTAGCCGTGATTGTAGCCGCGCGAAGCGTTCCGGAGCGAAGCGGAGGAATGGAGCGAACAGCGTAACGGCGAAAAGCACGCCGAAGTAAAAAAGTGTGCTCCATAAAAAAAATTAAATCCCCAAAATTAAATGAATTTTTCGAGAATTGAAAAGAAGCAGCAAAATAAATATAATGCAAGAATGTATCGTATTTATGTAGAAAGAAAAGACGGATTTCAGAACGAAGCAAATAGAATTTTTTCTGAAATTACAGGTTTTTTAGGAATAACGGGCGTAAAATCAGTTCGCTATCTTAACCGCTATGATATTGAAAATATTGCCGAAGAAGTTGCAAAGGCTGCTGCTGTAAGAATTTTTTCTGAACCGCAGAGTGACTTTGTTTTCTACGAAACACTAAAAGTTCCGCAGGAAAGCACAGAAATTATTTGGGAATATCTGCCAGGTCAATACGATCAAAGAGCCGACAGTGCCGAACAGTGTCTTTCGCTTCTTAGAGAAGGTATGAAATCTTCTACAAAAGTGGGAGTTCTTCCGCCTAAAGTAAGATGTGCAAAACTTGTTCTTTTGGAAGGCGATGTAAGTGCTAAAGAATTAGAAAAAATCCAGAAATATTTAATAAATCCAGTTGATTCACAGCTGACTGACAGTAAAAAGCCTGAAACTCTTGAAATGAAAAGCGAAGTTCCTGCTGACATTCCAAGCGTTGAAGGCTTTATTTTGTTTAATGATACTGAACTTGAAAACTACAGAAATCAGCTTGGTCTTGCAATGGATTTTGCTGACATAAAGTTTCTGCAGGATTATTTTAAATCTATTGGACGCAATCCTACAATCACAGAAATTCGCGTTCTCGATACATACTGGTCTGATCACTGCCGGCACACAACATTTTTAACTCAGCTTGATGATGTAAAAATTGAAGACGGACCTTATTCAGAACTTTTTAAAACTTCTCTTAAAAATTATACAAATTTGCGCACAGATCTTTATGCTGGAAGAAAAGACAAGCCTGTTTCGTTAATGGATATGGCGTGCATTGGAGCAAAATATCTTCGAAAGCATGGAAAACTCGACAATCTTGAAGAAAGTGCCGAAATTAACGCTTGCTCTATTTTTATTGATGTTCACTATACTGCTGACAAAAACGGAAATTCCACTGACGAAACAGAAAAGTGGCTTTTGCAGTTTAAAAATGAAACTCACAATCATCCTACAGAAATTGAACCTTTTGGAGGCGCTGCAACTTGTATTGGCGGTGCAATCCGTGATCCTCTTTCTGGACGTTCGTGGGTTTACCAGGCACTGCGTGTTACCGGAGCAGGAGATCCTACAGTTCCTTTAAGCGCAACTTTAAAAGGTAAACTGCCACAAATGAAGCTTACTCGCGAAGCAGCGCAGGGCTTTAGTTCTTACGGCAACCAAATTGGTCTTACAACAGGTCAGGTGCAGGAATTTTATCATCCTGGATTCATTGCAAAAAGAATGGAACTTGGTGCAGTTATAGCCGCTGCTCCAGCATCTCAGGTAAAAAGAGAAGAGCCGGAAGCAGGAGACGTTGTAATCTTGCTTGGTGGCGGAACTGGACGTGATGGAATTGGTGGCGCAACTGGTTCTTCTAAAGTTCACAATAAAAAATCAGTAACAACCGCTGCTGCTGAAGTTCAAAAAGGTAACGCTGTAGAAGAACGCAAAATTCAGCGTTTGTTCCGCAACAAAGAAGTGTGCTGTATGATTCGCCGCTCAAACGATTTTGGTGCAGGCGGAGTTTCTGTTGCAGTAGGAGAACTTGCTCCAGGACTTGATATAAATCTTGATGCTGTTCCTAAAAAATACGAAGGTCTTGACGGAACTGAACTTGCAATTTCTGAAAGTCAGGAAAGAATGGCGGTTGTTGTTCGCAAATCTGATGTAGAAAAATTCATTAAATCTTGTAACGACGAAAATTTAAATGCGGTTGTTGTGGCGTCTGTTACAAATTCAAACAAACTTGTTATGAAATGGCGCGGAAAAACAATTGTTGAACTTGACCGTTCCTTCCTTGACGCAGCAGGTGCACCTCACCACGCAGTTGCTTCAATAGAAAGTCCAGCTGCTCCAGAAGAATCGCCTTTGGTAAAGCCGCTTGAAAGTGTAGCAAAAATTCTAAAGCGGGCGCCAAAAAATCCTGATGTAAAAGCTGCATTTATTGCAAATTTAAGCGACTTAGCCTGCTGTTCTCAGCGCGGACTTGGAGAGCGTTTTGACGGTTCAATTGGCTCTAGTTCAGTGCTTATGCCTTATGGCGGAAAATATCAGGGAACTCCAGAAGCCGGAATGGCTGCAAAAATTCCAGTTGTAAGTCCTTACGAAACTTCTACGGTAAGTTTAATGACTTTTGGCTACGATCCTCAAATTGCCGAATGGTCACCGTGGCACGGAGCACAAACTGCAGTTCTTTCGTCTCTTGCAAAAATTGCCTGTCTTGGCGGAAAACCAGAAAACTGTCGCCTTTCGTTCCAGGAATTTTTTGGACGCGCAGTAAACGAAAAAACTTGGGGTTACCCAGCAAGCGCTCTTCTTGGTTCAATTGATGCTCAAATCAGTATGGGAACAGGTTCAATTGGCGGAAAAGATTCAATGTCTGGAACTTTCGAAAATATAAATGTTCCTCACACTTTGGTTTCTTTTGCAGTTGATACAGAAGATGTAAAAAATGTTGTAAGCGGTTCATTTAAAAGAGCCGGACACGGAATTTTCATTGTTTGCGTTCCATATTCAGACAAACTTGCCCCGGATTTTGAAGCTTTCAAGAAAAATGCAAAAGTTCTTTACAAACTCAATCAGGAAAGAAAAATTGACGCAATGTATCCGGTTCAGGCAGGCGGAATTGCCGAAGCACTTGCAAAAATGTCTTTTGGAAACAAAATTGGTGCAAGCATAGACAAAATTCCTCAAAGCGCAACGAAATTTGCTCTTGGCGAAGAAGAAAATATTGCTGACTTATTTATTCCGCAGTACGGAGCAATTATTGTGGAATCAAGTTCAGATTTGGAAACGAATCTTGATTTTGTTGACGGAACTGTAAATCAGATTGGAGAAACTATTCCTGAAGCAAAAATTATTTTTGATAAAACAGAAATTTCTCTTGATGAACTTGAAGAAGCCTGGGAATCAAAACTTTCGAAGGTATTCCCACAGGTTTCTGGTGCAAAAACTCAAAGTCCGCTTAAAGATTATGCGCTTAACGAACACGAATCTCTTAAAAATGCCCGAGCTGCTGCACAAGAAAACAATCTCGAAAAACTAAGAAGCGTAAATTCTCTAAATCACCTTGCTGCAAAACCAAAAGTAATTATTCCTGTTTTCCCGGGAACAAACTGCGAATACGATATGGCAAGAGCATTTAATTTAAATGGTGCTCAAACTAAAATTCTTGTGTTCAAAAACCGCACTCCTGATGATTTGGCGCAAAGTCTTGATTCATTAAAAACTGAAATTGACAATGCAAATATTCTTGCTTTTGCTGGCGGATTCTCTAGCGGAGACGAGCCTGACGGTTCTGGAAAATACATTGCAAATGTTATCCGCGAAGGTAGAATTTCAGAAAGCATAATGAATTTGCTAAAAAAGCGCGGCGGACTCATTCTTGGAATTTGTAACGGATTCCAGGCACTTATAAAAACAGGTCTCGTTCCTTACGGCGAAATCCGCGAACCAAACGAAAATATGCCAACTCTTACGTTCAACAAAATAGGACGCCACATAAGCAGAGTTGTACGCACACGAATGGTAAGCGCAACAAGTCCTTGGGCTTTAGACAAAACTGTTCTTGACCCGCGCCTTCATTTAGTTCCAGTAAGCCACGGTGAAGGAAGAATTTTTATTAGCGAAGAAGAAGCAAAACGTCTTTTCCAAAACGGACAGGTGTTTACGCAGTATGTTGATGAAAACGGAATTCCTTCAATTACAGAACCTGACAATCCAAACGGAAGCTTGTTCGCAATAGAAGGACTTACGAGCCCAGATGGTCACGTTCTTGGCAAAATGGGACACAGCGAGCGTACAATGGGAAGCGAAATTGACGGTTCGAGCGTCGATTTGCTCAAAAATATTACTTGGGACAAAGAAAAAGAAAATTCCTGCCAGAATATTTTCCGTGCAGGCGTTGAATATTTTAAGTAACCTAAAGAATCAAAAAAAATTATTAAAAGAAAGTAGGGTAAAAGTCCACTAAAGAGAATCTCTTAAAATTAAAAACGCGGTCTTTTACCTTCCGAAAGTTTGCATTGCAGACTTTTTATAGACTGGAGGATTAAAATGAAATCAAATGTTAAGAAAGTATTTTTTATTGCAGCGATAATTACGTCGTTTATATTCACTTCTTGCAGCAAAGACACCTGGCTTACAAATTTAGACAAAGCTAAGTCAAAGGCTTCAAAGCAGAACAAAAATATTTATCTTCTTTTTTCGGGCGATGACTGGGACAACGAAAGAGTTGCATTCAAACAAAGCGTAACAAATACAGAACAATTTAACGAACTTTTTGGAAAAGACTATATTTTTGTAAACATCGATTTTTCTCAGGAAACTTTCAAAAAAATTGACGAATTGCCGGAAGATGCAGACAAAAAGCAAACTAAAGAAGTTGAAAAAATAAAAGAAGAATATGCAGAAAAGTCAAAAATTGCACAGACTTATGCAGTTCAGAATTTTCCAACCGCATATATTTTGACTAGCGAAGGTTATGTTCTTCTTGAACTTCCATTTAATGCTGACCTTGTTGATGCTGCCTCTTACAAACAGGAAATTGAAAGTCGTAAGAGCGAAATAACTGCCGCAGAAGATTTAATAAATAAAATCAAAATTTCTGAAGGAGTGGAAAAAGTTAAGGCAATTGACGAACTTTGCAAAAGTGAAAAAGGCAACAGATTTATTGCAAGTTACCGCGATTTTATTAGTATGGTTCCATCTTTAGACCCAAATAACGAAAGCGGACTTCTTGGAGATTTCCTTGTTCGCAACGCATATTTTGAAGCATCAAAAGAAATTGAAAATAATGGCGATCCATCAAAACCTTTTGTTGACATTGCTGAAAATCCAATTCTTACTCCAGAATTAAAACAGGAAGCTTACTATGTTGCCGCTTATAATCTTGCAATGATTGGTTCAACTGACTTTGACAAAATGATTGATTATCTTCAGAAATCTTACGACAGCAATCCGCAGGGAGTTAATGTTTCTGGAATTTCAAATGCACTTGAGCAGGTTAAGCAGATGAAATCAGTTTATGAACAAATGTCTGCTTCCGGAGCAATTGCCCCTGAAGGTGCATCTGAAGCAACCTCTGAAACAGAAGAAAATCAAAACTAAAACAGGAGAGAATTTTTTTAGAATAATGGATTCAAGTCAAATTCAATCCAATCCTATTCCTATTTGGGCGCTGCTGATTATTGCGGCGCTTTGCATTGTTTTATCAATGATTTTTTCTGCCGCAGAAAGCGCATTTCTTTCAATCAACAAGTTAAGAGTGCGCTTTTTGCGGAATCAAAAAGATAAAACTGCCGCAAGAGTGTGGAAACTTTTAAATAACAAAGAGCGTCTTATTAACACACTTCTTGTAGGCAACAATATTGTAAACATTATAATTTCTTCCATTCTGACTGTAATTTCATTAAGACTTTTTGGAAGCGCCGGAGTTGGAATTGCCACTTTTGTAGCAACGATTCTTCTTCTTATCTTTGGCGAAATTTCTCCAAAAACTTTTGCAACTCACAATCCAGAAGCAATCGCATTTTTTTTTAGCGGATTTATAAGCGTTCTTGAAGTTATACTGCATCCACTTGTAATAGTTTTTACCTTCTGCTCAAGCAAAATTCTTAAAATTCTAAAAATCAACAAGAACGAAAAAAATGTTTCTTTTACAGAAGACGAAATAAAAACCATAATCGACGTAAGCAGCGAACAGGGAATTCTCGAAAACGACGGAAAGCAAATGATGCACCGCGCATTTAAATTTTCTGATCTTGCCGCAAAAGACATTATGGTTCCGCGTAAAAATATCAAAGCAATCAGAGTTGATGAAACTTTTCATAACATAGTTGAACTTTCCGAGCGAATGGGATTTTCCAGATTTCCTGTTTACGTAAACGACATTGATAACATTGTTGGCATTCTTTATATGAATGATTTAATTCCCTACAAGAACAATGTTGAAGAATTTTCAGTTGAAAAAGTTATGCGCTCTCCACTTTTTATTCTTGAAACAAAAAAAATGTCTTCAATTCAGCAAATGCTTTGGGAAAATCACCAAAGTATGGCCGTTGTTATAGATGAATATTCTGGAACTTACGGAGTGCTAACAAGCGAAGATATTGTGCGCGAAATTTTTGGTCCTATAACTGACGAATACAAACCCTTTGTGCGTAAAACTGAAATTCCTCAAAATGCAGAAAAAAATGAAATTGACGGTATTTGCAGACTTATTGATTTAAATGAGCAGCTTGGAACAAATCTCCATTCAGATATGGTGGAAACAATTGGCGGCTATATTTGCGAAAAACTTGGGTCAATTCCAAAAGTTGGACAGTCTATAACTGCTGATGAATATAAATTTACTGTAAGCCAAATGGACGACAAGCGGGTTGCAAAAGTTTTGGTTCATCTTGAAAAAAAATCTGAATGCGAGGAGGGCAACGAATGACATCAAAAATAATTTACATTGTTTGCAATGTACTTGCTGAACTTCTGCTGATTTTTTGTGGTGCATTTTTTGCCTCAACCGAAACTGCTTTTACGTCCCTTTCAAAAATTACTGTGCGCCAAATGCTCAAAGATAAAAAGAAAAATGCAAAACTTATTTCTGAACTGCACGGCAATATGGATCCGCTTATTTCAACAGTTTTAATCGGGACAAATTTTGTAACAACCTTAGCATCTTCTATTGCAACTGCCTTTTCTACAAAAATTTTTGGTTCAAACTACGTTTCTTACTCGACCGCAATTATAAGTATTCTTGTAATTATGTTTATGGAAATTATTCCAAAGACTTATGCTTCCTACAAAACGGAGCAAACCGCCACACGCAGCGCAAAAGTTATTTGGATTATTAAAAAAATTCTTTTTCCGATTGTGTGGATTTTTAGCAAAATTACAAAATTTATAGAACTTTTGGAAAAACTTCTTATTCACAACCAGAAACCTTTAATTACCGAAGACGAATTTAAAACCCTTTTGGATGTGGGCGAAAAAGAAGGCACGCTTGAAGTTAACGAGCGTAAAATGCTTGACCGGATTTTTGAATTTTCTGATTTAACTGTTCACGAAATTATGCGCCACCGTTCACTTGTAAAATATTTGAACGTAAATGCAAGTTTTGATGACGCAATAAATTTTTTTACCCAAACAAAATATTCCAGAATTCCAGTTTACGAAGGCAGTCCCGAAAATATTGTTGGCGTTCTTCATTACAAATCAGTTATTTTTGCTTCAAAGCCAGTTGCTGCTAGCAAAGATTTTGTAAAAATTTGTATGAGCCCAGTTTTGTTTGTTCCAGAAAGTTTTAGCGCAATTGACTTGCTTCAGAAATTTAAAGCTGAAAAAGACAATTTTGCAATTGCAGTAAACGAATACGGTTCAATGGCTGGAATTGTTACAATGGACGATATTTTGAGGGAAGTTTTTGGCAGAATAACGAACGAATACGGAAGCGGCGAAATTCCTCCAGAACAAAAAATTACAGTTATAAAACAAAATGAATTTCTTGTTCCTGGTGATATGAAACTTGACGACGTAAATGAAGTTTTAAAGCTTAATTTAGACAGCGAAAATTTTGAAACAATTGGCGGTTGGCTTCTTGAAAAATTTGATGAGCTTCCTTCTATAGGCGCGGTGTATAAAGACAAAAATGTTGTTTACATTGTAGATGACCAAAGTTCACGGCGAATTCAAAGCATACGAATTCGTTTTGTTTAAGGACTTTTTGTTAAGAATAACGCACAAAACGTACCAAACATACATTAAGTTCCGGTAGTTTCGACGGGCTTAACCACCGGGGCGCGCGAGTTACCAATAGAATTTTTTGTTAAGAATTTTACCCGATAAAAAAGTATTTCTTTTTGAAAAAAAATTTTCTGGCGGTAAAAAAGCACTAGCAAGGACTGTAGCGGTTGCAGACGAGTTTCGGCAAGCGAAACTCGCGGAATTTTTTAGTTAAGAAAAAATCTATTGCTTAACAAAATAATCCCGCGACTTTTTGTTTCGCGAAAATACCGCGCGAATAGCAAGCCGCGAAAGCCCTTTACTAAAAAAATTCTGCTCAAAAGAAAAATTAAAAATTTAACTATTCTTTGCTATTTCAACTATCATTTTTGCAGTTTTTTCAATTCCAACCAGGGAACTATTTATAAGCAAATCGTAATGACTGCGATTGCCCCAAGTTCGCTCAGTAAAGGTGTTGTAATGATTTGCACGGCGCTTATCGATAGTTTTTACTTCTTTTTCGGCATTTGCAGCATCAAGACCCTTTTGTTCGATTGCACGTTTTACTTTGTCGGCAAGTGGCGCATAAATAAAAATATTTAAAACATCTTCTTTGTTAATTTCTTCACAATGCTTTAAAACATAATCCGCACAACGTCCTACAATTACGCAAGGTCCTTTTTTTGCAAGTTCGATAATAACTTTTCTTTGTGCGTTAAAAACCTGATCCGCAAGTGGCACATTCTGCATATGCGTATTCATACCAAGTTTTGAATTTGCTGCCGGACTTGCATAACTTGCTCCCAAAAGCAAAGTGTAAAGCCAGCCAGACGAAATATTCTGTTCATTTTTTTTGATAAAATCCGGAGAAAGCCCTGAATCTTTTGCCGCCATATCAATTATTTCGCTGTCGTAAAAAGGAACATTCAGTTCTTTAGCAACGAGTTCGCCAATTGAATGACCTCCAGAACCATACTCGCGACTGATTGTAATAATGTGTCTCATATTTGCACCTCCGAAGATTTTTTAATTGCGTGTAAAATTTGCTAATTACAATTTCTTTACGCTTAAATTATATCAGCGAATTTGAGAATTTGCTTAAATTTTTTTGATGATAAAAGGGGCTGGCGGTAAACTGACTCGCAAAAAGCGCGTGTTTACTGATAGAATTTCCAGTTAAGAAAAAATCTTCTACATTACACGCGGGCGATGTTACTGATGGAATTTTTTGTTAAGAAAGAGTCTTCTACATTACACGCGGGCGCGTAGTTACCAGCAAAATTTCCTGCTAACAAAAAAAATCTCCCATATTGACACATAATTTAGTTTGATATAAAACTAAAAAAAATATGAATACTTTGATATCGAACGAAAATTCACAATATATTCCTCAAGAAAAATTTATGCGTCTTGCAATTCAAAATGCTAAAAAAGCAGAAGCGTGGACACATCCAAATCCTTTAGTTGGCGCAGTAATTGTAAAAAAATCAGAAAAGGGCGAAGAAGTTCTTGCAGAAGGCTATCATCATAATTACGGAAATCTTCACGCAGAACGCGATGCACTAAAAAACGCAGCAGATTCCAAAATCAGTGTAAAAAACGCAATTCTTTACGTAACGCTCGAACCTTGCTGTCATTACGGAAAACAACCTCCGTGCACTCAGGCAATTATTGAAAGCGGAATAAAAACTGTTGTAATTGGTTCCCGTGACCCAAATCCGCTTGTAAACGGAAAAGGCGCAAAACTTCTCGAAGAAGCCGGAATTACAGTTATAAAAGATTTTTTACGTGACGAATGTGATTCAATCAACAAAATATTTTTTCATTTTATAAAACACAAAACGCCTTATGTAATTGTAAAGTACGCAATGACTGCTGACGGCGAAACTTCCTGCACAAACGGCGAATCAAAGTGGATTACTGGCGAAAAGGCGCGCACAAATGTTCACAAAACCAGAGCAAATGTTATGGCAGTAATGACCGGAATAAATACGGTTTTAAAAGATGACCCAATGCTGAACGTACGGCTCGAAGAAAATTCTGAAATAAAAAAGCATTATCAGCCACTTAGAATTGTTTGCGATTCAAAACTGAAAATTCCGCTCGAATCGAATCTTGTAAAAACTTCAGGCGATTTTCCACTTTTAATTGTCTGCTCAAAAAATCTTGACTTGCAAAGCAAATCTAAAAAAAATCAGCTCGAAAACAAGGGAATTTCTGTTATTCAGGTTTCTGAGCAAAACGGATTTTTGAATCTGGAAGAAACTTTAAAAATTCTTGCACAAAAAGGAATTGATAGCGTTCTTGTAGAAAGTGGCGGCACTCTTAACGGAAATTTGTTTTTTGAAAAAAATCTTGTAAACCAAGTTGACGTTTATGTTGGCGCGCAAATTTTTGGCAACAAGGAAAATTTGGTTCATTCACCTGTGCAAAAAAAAGGCGTAGATTTTCCAAAAGATTCTATAAAACTTTCGAAGCCGCAAATTCACACTTTTGAAGATGACGTGTTGCTTAGATATTTTATAGACGAAAACTAAAATTTGGTACGGAGAAAAAAATGTTTACAGGAATTGTAGAAGAACTTGGAAAAGTTGAATCAATTTTTAGAAACGGCTCTTCCTTGATTTTAAATATCAACTGCAGTTTTGCCCGCGAACTTGAAATTGGCGAAAGTGTTGCAGTAAACGGAACCTGCCTAACCGTAAGCGAAAAAACAGAAAATTCTTTTTGCGCAGACGCAACTCCAGAAACTTTTAGAAGAACTTCTTTGGGCGAACTTTCATCAGGAAGTTTTGTAAACTTAGAAAGGGCAATGAAACTTAACGGAAGATTCGGCGGTCACATTGTAAGCGGCCACGTTGACGGTACTGGAAAAATTGCCAGCTTTGAAAACGAAGAAAATGCTGTAAATATAAAAATCGAAGTCAGCAAAAATCTTGGCAAATACATTATTGAAAAAGGCTCTGTTTGCGTAGACGGAACAAGTCTTACCGTTACAAACGTTTCGCAAAAAAACGGCAAATTTTATTTTTCAATTTCGATGATTCCGCACACCTGGAAAAACACAATATTTTCTCAAAAAAAGCCAGGTTCGCTTGTAAATATTGAATGTGATTTGATTGGAAAATACATTGAACATTTTATGAATTTTGATTCTGAGGGCGAAACTAAAAAAGCTGAAATAAACGAAGAGGAAAAAAATAAGGAGCTTACAGACGAAGAATTAGAAAATTTTATGATGAATTTTAAAAGTTTTCATTGAAAAACCGCGAAATAATTTTTGTTAAGAAAATGATTTTTTAGAGCTGCCCTTAACTAGAAATTCTATTGGTAACTTGCGCAAACTTGCGACTGTTACTGACAAAATTTCCTGTTTACTAAAAAATTTTCTTCTTATCAAGAAAAATCGCAAAGCAGACATAAGCCTGCAGCAAACTCGAATTTTTACATAAAAATCTAATGAAATCTTACAATCTTTTTACAGGAGAATAAAAAAATAAAAACTATGGAAGAAAAAATTTTTAACACAATTCCAGAAGCACTTGAAGAACTAAAAAACGGAAAACTCATTTTAGTTACCGACGATGAAAACCGCGAAAACGAAGGCGATTTAATTTGTGCCGCAGAATTTGCGACGGCTGAAAATATAAATTTTATGGCAAAAAACGCACGTGGCTTAATTTGTATGCCAGTTAGCAGCGAAATTGCAAAAAAATTTTATTTAAGCCCAATGGTTTCAGACAACACTGATAATCACGAAACAGCATTTACAGTTAGCATTGACCACGTAAGCACTTCTACGGGAATTAGCGCATTTGACCGAAGTGCAACCGCAATGGCACTAGTAGACCCAAATTCTAAGCCGGAAGACTTTAGACGACCAGGACATATGTTTCCGTTAATTGCGAAAACTGAAGGAACTTTTGTGCGACAAGGGCACACAGAAGCAACAGTTGATTTATGCAGACTTGCCGGACTTAAGCAGGCGGGACTTTGCTGCGAAATTATGAGCGACGACGGACATATGGCGCGACTTCCTGAAATTCGCGAACTTGCAAAAAAATGGAATTTAAAGCTCGTTTCTATTTCAGACTTAATCAAATACAAAAGAACGCACGAAAAATTTATTGAACGTATAGCAGCCGCAAAACTTCCTACAAAATACGGAAATTTCATACTTTACGGATTTAAAGATCACAGTTCAAATATTGAACACTGCGCCCTTGTTATGGGAAAAATTGATGATGAAAAACCAGTACTTTGTCGCGTACACAGCGAATGTCTTACAGGCGATGCTTTTGGTTCATTAAAATGCGACTGTGGAGATCAATTTGCAGCCGCTATGAAAATGATTGCAAAAGAAGGTCGCGGAGTTTTAGTTTACTTAAGGCAGGAAGGTAGAGGAATTGGTCTTTTAAATAAAATCAAAGCGTATGCACTTCAAGACAAAGGAATGGATACAGTTGACGCAAATGTTGCTTTAGGACTCCCTGTTGACGCACGCGATTACAACTGCGGAATTCAAATTCTTCGGGATTTAGGCGTTTCAAAAATCCGCTTAATGACAAACAATCCGCAAAAAATTTACGGTTTGAACAGCGAAGAATGTGGTCTTGAAATTACAGAAAGGATTCCAATAGACTTAGGCGTACGCTCGCAAGACGAATTTTACTTAAAAACAAAGGCTCACAGAATGGGACATATTCTTGAAGGCTTATAGTGAATTCTTAAAAATCTGACTGTAAAAATCATTTTTGAAAACGAAAAAACTAAAAACTAAAAAAACATTTATAAATTTCTTTTGGAGGAAATTATGAACATTATCGAAGGAAAATTAACAAACGCTTCAGGTATGAAAATTGGAATTGTTGCAGCACGCTTCAATGAATTTATTGTTTCAAAGCTGATTGAAGGTGCTCAGGATGCACTTTTAAGGCACGATGTAAAAGACGAAGACATTGACTTATGCTGGGTTCCGGGCAGTTTTGAAATTCCAGTTGCTGCAGAAAAAATGGCGCAAACAGGAAAATACGATGCACTTATTTGTTTAGGAGCCGTAATTCGTGGAAGTACAAGTCATTATGATTATGTTTGTGCTGAAGTTTCAAAAGGAGTTGCTCAAGTTGGATTAAATTCCGGACTTCCTGTAATGTTTGGAATTTTAACAACCGATACAATTCAGCAGGCAATTGAAAGAGCTGGAACAAAAGCTGGAAACAAAGGCTACGACTGCGCACTTGGTGCAATCGAAATGGTCAATATGATGAAACAAATCAAAGCAAAAAACTAAAACTTTGCTAATAAAAAAAAGCGCCGGCTTACAAAACCAGTGCTTTTTTTTATTGAACAGAAAATTTTATCAGTAATAGTCGCTTGATTTCGACAGGTTCAGCCGGCGCAAGTTACCAATAGAATTTTTAGTTAAGAAAAAACAAATCGATTACTAATTAAATTCCCAAAAGACTTTTTAATTCATCAGCCTTTGCTTTTGCAATTTTATCGCTTGGATCAATTTCAAGAACCGTTTGAAAATAACGCAAAGCTTCTTCAGAATCGCCTTCCTGCAAAGCAAGAAATCCCAGGTTACTTATAATTTTTGTATTTTCAGGGTCAAGATTTAAAGCATCAGCCAAAGTTTTTTTAGCCTCAGCATTTTCGCCAGTTTCCATTTGACAGATTGCAAGTTCATTTAAAGTATCAGCATTATCGTCGCCACCTTCACATTCTCTTGCTTTCAAAAACGCCTGCTTAGCATCCTCAAATCTGTTAAGTCGCCTTAAACCCCAGCCAAGCAAAAACCATGCATTCCAAACTGCCGGATTATCGCGCAAAAATTTTTGAATCTCCAAAATTCCTTTTTCTTCCTGACCGCTCGAAATCAGCATATAAGCATCATGAAAATGAGCATCCTCAAGATTACGATTTGCAATTTTATTAATCAGTTCCTGAGCGCGCTCTTTTTTGTAAATTCCATTTTCGCCAAGTTCTTCATCGGAAAGTCCTGTTGTAAGCGCAATGTAATTTTCAAAATCCGCCTTTGCGTCCCCAAATTCGTGCCGCTTTAAATGAAAAAACGCCGAATTAAAATACGCATCTGCCAAAGGCGGCTCGCTGTCCATTGCTTCAGTATAATAGCGATAGGCACTGTCGTCATAAGCGTCTGCATCTTCATTAAGCCCGCTTCTTCTGTAAGAATCAGCCTTCTGATCAAAGAAAAGTGCAAAATTCAGTGTGATAGCAGGGTCATTCGGATAAACGCCCTTCAACGCCATCCAAATTTCTTCAGCTAAATCCCAGTCTTCATTTCTAGTTTTTAAAATTGCTGCTTCGGCAAGTTCTTTTTTAAGACCAGGTCGCGCTTCTTCCAACAATTTTCGGTAATATTCAGCATTTTTTGTTTGCGGCTCATAAGCAAGAACTGTAAGTAAACCAGAAAGAATTTGCTCCTGCGAAAGATTTTTTACATCAAAAGTATCGCTTTCATCTCCGTCTTTTTTTTGAACCGGCAGTAAAATATTTGGATCAATGTGAATTGGAGACGAAGAAAGTTTAAATCCTTCCGGCAACTTAATATAAAAAATTGATTTTAATGGATCTGATGGATTCATAATGTCCTCTTATTTCGTAAAACTGCAAAATTTTGAGCAGATTTAATTCATTTTTTATGAAATTTTATATTTTTAGAAATGATAATCAAATTTTGAGTTGCAAAAACGCACTTTTTTACAAAATTTTATTGCAACTCAAAACAAAATATTTTAAGACTTTTTCCCTTCACTTTGCTCCGAAGAAGAAACAGGCTTTGGATTTTCAAAAATCTGCTGCTTTAAGGAACTTTGTCTTAATTCATCTTTTCGAATAGAAGAAATGTACTTATTGATTCTGATTTTATACGCAAGACTTATTGAATTTTCATCAAATTTAATATTTGCACTAAAAATATCTTTTCGTCCCTGCACAAATGCTGAACCAACAATACTTCCCTTAAGTTCAATAGTTTCGTCTGGGTCAACAAAATCAAGCTTAAGTATACATTCCTTATTCATCAAATACTGAGCCAGACCCAAAAGAATAACCTTTGTGCCGCCAAAAGAAATATCCTGCAAAATACAATGACGCGGAACATTCTGAATTGTAACAATCGTTTCTTTTTTTGCGATATTAAGTTTTCTAAGAGTTTCAACTGTAATAGGAATGCGTTCTTCTTTGCGTTTTAAGAAATTTTCATTTGCATCAAGAAGATGACCAATCATCAAAATTAAGTCATCCGGCGGCCGCTGAGTGTACTGCAAAGTAATTATAGATAAATCTTTATTGTTTATGTATGGACTTATTTCTACAACTTTTCCAGAAACAAAAAAACTTAAAATCTGACCGTCAGACTCGTAAAAACTAAAGCGTAAATTAATTGAAGCCTGTTCTTTTTTAGACAAAACCTGAAATGCGCCACCACTTGTTCCCAAAATAATCTTTGCCTGGGTAAACGAAGTAGAATTTATTATACAAGGCCACTGCGACCCTGCACTTTTTATGTAAATTTGTCGCGGATCAAGCTTCAGTGCCTTTATAATGTCCTTTGAAAAAATAACCTCAGTATTCTTATACGTTTCAAAAAGGCGCTGAGTCTGCTGAGCAGTTTGTATTTCCATAAATTTGGATTATAGTTCACAATCGGTAAATTGTAAACATTCGGGGAAAATTATGTATTGAGCAGATTTTTACTCTGGAGCAAATTCTTTTACCGCACAGCGCGCGTATTCTTGTACAAAAATTTTTCTTAGCAAACAAAAATTTCAGTTCAAAAGAAAATGTTTTGTCAGTTACTGCAAGAGCGGAAGTTTCCTCAGAATTTTTTTTGTTAAGAAAAACCGCACTTTCATCAAAAAATGTCTTGTTAGTAACCGCACGCGCGCAAATTCTGTACAAGTACCCGGTCTTCCGTGGTTCCGGCTTTCGCTTCATTCTTCCGCTTGCGCTCCAGAACGCGCTTCGCGCGCCACTCCAGTCCGGGCTAGGCTTTTTTACAAGTTTATTTTAGACAAATTTTCCCGTCAAAAACAAGTTTTCCTTTGTGGAAGGTAGCTTCAATTTTTCCTGTAAGATTTTTTCCTTCGAACGGAGAATATTTTCCTTTGCTAAAAAAATTCTCGCCTTTTACAGTCCACACTTTTTCAGTATCAGCAAGAACAAAATCAGCATCAAAACCTTCTTTTATTAAACCAAGCTTTTTTAAGCCCAAAAGTTCGGCTGGGCGCGCACTCATTTTTTCACTTAAGTTTTTTAAACTCATTCCGTTTTCTTTTACGAGCGTTGAAAAACAAACCGCAAACGCTGTTTCTAAGCCGCTAAATCCCGGAGAGCCATTTTTTTTGTCTTCGGCAGTGTGCGGTGCATGGTCAGTTGAAATAACATCAGCAGTTCCGTCTAAAAGAGCTTCAATGCACTCAAGGCGGTCTTCTTCAGTACGCAGCGGAGGATTTACAATTTCAAAAATATTTGGTGCTTTTTCTCCACTAAGTCCAATGTGATGCGGAGTAATTTCGCAAGTTATATTCAGTCCTTCCTTTTTAGCTTCGCGCACTGCATCAAGGCAAGTTTTTGTACTAACGTGGCATAAATGCAGATGATTTTTTGCCTGCTTTGCAATCAAAATATTGCGGATTGTTGCGCTGTCTTCTGCAAGAGCAAGCAGTTGATTTGCCTTTTCAAGTTCCTTTACCGCAGCTTTTTTATTTTTTTCTGAAAGAAATTTTAGCGCATTCTGCCTAAAAGGACGTGCCGCTGCTGCAAAATACGGATCTTCACAATGGCAGCTAACAATTATTTTCTTTTTTGCAGCAATTTTCATTGCATCAAACATAACGGCTGAATCAGCAACTTCTTTGCCGTCTTCTGTAATAAGTGGAACGTCTTTTGCATTCAAATTTTCAAGGTGAGAAATAGTTTTTCCGTCAAATCTTGAAGTAATGCTCACACTTTGAATAACATCAGCAAGACCTGTTTTCTTTGCCTTTTCGTTGTTTTGCTTAGCTTCTTCTAAAGTCGAAATTACAGGCTGAGTATTCGGCATTAAAACTAAGGTTCCAAAACCGCCAGCCGCAGCAGACTCGCAACCGCTTTCAATATCTTCTTTTTGAGTTAATCCAGGATCTCTAAAATGCGCGTGCATATCAATAAAAGCCGGAAGTAAAGTTAAATTTTTTGCATCAAATTTCTGAATTTTTTTGTCATCAAGATATTTTTGAATTTCTGCTTCAGAAAAAAGAATATGCTTTATTTTTGCACCGTCAATTAAAACTGCGCCTTTTTCATTTGTGTCACGGTCAACTATTTTTGCATTGTAAATAAGAGTCTGTTTTGCCATTCCTTACCTCATAAAAAAAACCGCAGTCAGTAAAAAAACTTTCTGCGGCAATTCTAATAAAAAATTAATCGTACTCCCCAATTTGTCCAATAACGCCGGCTTTGTAAATTGCATCACAATAAACACATCTGTACTGACGTTTTTCTTTGTTTACAAGATGAAATTCCTGCGGAACATAATGCTCTGTAATTGTAATGCAACGCGGATTTTTGCATTCCATAACACCTTCAACTTTTTCAGGAAGTTCCATCTTAATTTTGCGGACAATTTTTCCGTCCTGAATTACATTTACAGTGATATTTGAATCCAGATAGCCAAGCACGCTGTAATCAATATTTATAATATTATCAATTTTAATAATGTCTTTTTTTCCGGACTTTTTTGACTGAGCATTCACAACTAAAGCTGTTGTGTAAGGAGCTTTATCAAGACCAAGCCATTTAAAAACTTTCCAGCCTGAACCAGCCTGAATGTGATCAATTACAAGACCATTTTTTATTTCTTCTACATTAAGCATTTTTTTAACCCCGCATTTACAAAAAAAATTTGTGTTTTTTTTACGCTGTAAAATTACAAGTACCAGCGCGCCGCTTACCTTAGAGACAGCCAGTTACTTTTGCAATTAAAGCCATTCTTGCAAACATTCCGTAGCGAACCTGCTTAAAATACGCGGCGCGCGGATCGTTGTCAACTTCAGGAGCAATTTCGTTTACACGTGGAAGTGGATGCAAAACAATCATATCTTTTTTTGCAAGCTTCATTTTTTCGTGATCAAGAATGTAACTGTCCTTTAAGCGCACATAATCCTGCTCATTAAAAAATCTTTCTTTTTGAACACGAGTCATATAAAGAATATCGAGGTCGCCAATTACATCTTCAAGACGTTCTGCCGTAGTAAATTCAATTCCACTAGGCTTTAAAATTCCTTCAGTAATATATTCCGGCACCTTAAGTTCTTCTGGGCTGATAAAAATAAATTTATTGTTTTTGTAACGGCACATTGCTTTTGCCAAAGAATGAACTGTGCGGCCAAACTTTAAATCTCCGCAAAAACCAATTGTATGACCTTCAAATCCGCCTCTAAGCTGCCTAATTGTAAGCAAGTCAGTTAAAGTCTGCGTTGGATGATAATGACCGCCATCACCAGCATTTATTATTGGAACTGCACTGAACTGTGAAGCTAAAAAAGCAGCTCCTTCCTTAGGAGAACGCATTGCAATTACATCAACATATGAACTTACTACGCGGATTGTATCAGCCAAAGTTTCGCCTTTTGAAGAAGACGTAGAATTTGCATCAGCAAAACCTTCTACACTTCCGCCCAAATGCAGCATTGCCGCTTCAAAACTAAGACGTGTTCTAGTGCTTGGCTCAAAAAAAAGTGTCGCAAGAATTTTCCCGCGACACACAT
>CAZXCR010000004.1:0-21362 GCA_964639315.1 uncultured Treponema sp.
AAAGATAATTTAGATTTTAATTTTGTGTAAAATATTTTATAATAAATAAAGTAAGAGTAGGGGAGTCTTTACAGGCAACTTTAAAAACGTGATATTGCTTAAAAAATTAAAGAAACGGAAATTTTATTTAATATGAAAAGTTTAATTCTTATTCTTGATAAAAACAGAAAAATAAAATTATACAAACAAATTTATAAGCAAATTGCTGAAAAAATCGAAAATTCAGAAATTTCAGTTGGCGAAAAACTTCCTTCAGTACGCACCCTTTCAAAAGAATTAAATGTAGGAAAAAATACAATTACAAAAGCATACAGCGAACTTGAAAAGAACGCTTATATTTATTCAGTTGAAAAAAGTGGATTTTATGCAAAGCTACCATCAAATAAAAACTTATTAACTGTACCCATTCTTAAAGATAATTCTGATATTTCAATCAAATCTGTACCTACTGTTGATTCTCTTTTAGAAGAAAAAGATTACCAGTGCTCTACAAATTTTTCATTGGGTACAGATAATTCTGGCACCCAAAATACTATTTTTGAAAAAAACACTATATCAAGCAGTTTTTCAAATTCTAAGCAGCAGGAAAAAACTTTTACAGAAGAATTTTTTTCAAATGCAGATATTTTAAATTTAGAAAACTCACCTGTAAATTGTTATGGAGAAGAAATTTTTATAAAAAAACTAAAACAATTTCTTTCAAAAAACAGCAATTTTTCAGTAAGTCCTTTTCAAATTATAATTGCTTCTAGCATTGAACAAATAATTTTTAACATACTACAACTTCCGTCAATTCGAGAAGAAAAGAAAACTGGCGTTGGACTACTAAAACTCGCTGAAAAGTCACTTACAGAAAAAAAGCAAAATTTTCTTATTTTAAAAAACGAAAGTGAAAAAATCAAAAAAATTTTTAGCTGTGCAAATTTTTCAAGAACAGAACTTGATATATCAGATTTTAAAAATTTACAAAATTTTGATGCAAATATTTTTTATCTATCAGAAGAAAATATGCAGGAAAATCTTAAAAATTATATTTTTAACTGGCTTAATCAAAATAAAAATAGAAAAATTTTTAAATCTTACAAAACTTTACAAAAAGACACAAAGCTAGAATTAGAAGGTCCGCAAGAAAAGATTTTATACTTTTTTTCCCTCGAAAATTTACTTCCACAGCAAGTACAAATAAATGCAGCTTTTTCAATTCTCCCCGCAGCGCTTTCTGATGAATACAAAAAATTTTATGCAGACATTCCGTGTTCTTTATCTAAAATAGATCAAATTGCAATTTCAAATTTTTTAGAAAAAAATTTATAAATCCTCGAAAAATGTATAAATCTTAAAATAATTTTTCTCCCAGCACACGCGCTATCAACTCAACTGCCATAACTGCAGTTTCATTTCGCACATCAAGAATCGGATTTACTTCAACAATTTCCATTGATTTTACCATATCTAAATTAGACATTTCTTCCATAAGAAGAAGCGCTTCTCTGTATGTTAATCCACCAGGTACAGGCACTCCAGTTCCAGGCGCAATTGAAGGATCCAAAGAATCCATATCAAAACTAATGTGCACAACATCACAATGCGTCTTAAAAAACAATTTTACTTTTTTTATAACTTCCGAAAATCCCAGCCGATCAATATCACTGATTGTAAAAACAGTAACACCAGCTTCGTGCATTAATTTTTTTTCTCCAGGATCTAAATCTCTTATTCCAACATAACAAATATTCTCTGGATCAATTTTACGCTCTTTTTCATAAAGATTTACAAGTTCCGGCAAACCATAACCTGCACTTGCACTTAAACATTCGCCATGAATATTTCCAGTCGGACTTGTTTCTGCTGTATTGAAATCACCATGCGCATCAACATACAAAAGACCAAGTTTTTTACCGTTGCTTTTATAATGTGCATGTAATCCAGCTAAAGTTCCTAAAACTAACGAATGGTCGCCTCCAAGAATCAGTGGAAATTCCTTATTTTCAATTGATTGCTGAACATTTTTGGCAATTTCATTACACACACTAACTATCGGTCGTAAATATTTTGCTTTTGGATTATCACCAATTTCAGCATATTCTTGCGGAAGAATATCTAACGAACGTTCATCAGTTATTATTTTATGATTCAAATTTTCTATTTTATCTCGTAACCCCGCCAATCTGATTGCAGATGGTCCCATATCACTTCCGTGCCGCTTTCCTCCGTAATCTAAAGGAACTTCCATTATATGAACATTCATAAAAACCTCCTGTCTAAAACTAACAAACGATAGTTATTTTTAAAAACTTATCTTCGTTAATTAAAAAGACTTATCAATATCTCCAAAAATTTCTTTTTTATGAAATTCTCCAAGCAATTTTAAATTTTCTTTTAATGACTTTTTATTATTATCATCTTTTTCAGAAAAATTCCTTAAATCAATAGAAAAACGATTCATAGAAAAATGCTGAAACAAAAAAACATCATTCCAGTAAATACTATTTTTATCATAATAAGCAGCTTTTAAACTGTCTCTATACAAAGAAAATATTCCTTTTTCTTTTAGCTCAGAATAGCCAACCATCCAAAGTTCTGTATTATTTATATTTGGCTCTTTAAATTTTATAAGATTTTGGTGCAAAACTGCCGTAAGTTCCGCCATCTTTATTTGCAAATCATCAATATATTTTGCAAGTTCACAGGAAGCCATTTTTTTTAGCAACTTTAAGTCACTTGTTTTTCCAGTGTGAAGAGGAATTTTATTTGTAATCACAACATTTTTTCTAAAATCAATTCCAAGTTCATCATTTTTTCTAAAATATCCTTCAGCAATACGACCACTTTGCCCAACAAGATATTTTTGATTTTTACTAAGCTGCTCTTCCCAGCCCGGATTATCGCCAACAACAATCAATTTTATTTCGTCACTTTCAGTTATTGAATCGTAAGATTTATTGTAAACAAGGGAATTTTCAAGTTTATAAGTTTTTCTTTTTTCACTAAAAGTTTCTATAATTTTTTCCTGAAGTTCTACAAGTTCGTTGTAAAAATCCAATTTCTTTGAATCATCAACAATTTTTTTTAATTCATTTTTATATTCTTCAAAAGCCAACCACTGATTTTTTGTCATAAAATCTCCAAAAATATTATATCACAAAAAGCAAAAACTCCGGTGAAAATAAAATTTAGTCAGTTTCACTAATTCTATAATCCCAATTATGCTTTGGATAACGACCTTTCATTTCTGAGCAAATCTGCGGCCAGGTATTTTTCCAAAAATTTTCCAAATCATTTGTAACTTGCAAAGGTCTGCGTGCCGGAGATAATAATCTTAAAAGAACTGGCATTCCTAAAATTTTTGGACTTTCAATACAAGAAAAAATCTGCTGAATTATAACTTCGGCAACAGGAATAATTTTTTCATTCTGAGATTCATATTTTATTTTTAAAATTTTTCCATTTTTTAGCAGAAGCTCTTTAGGTACAGTTTTGTTTAATTTATCACCATTTAGGTACCAGTTTAAAGCTGAAAAAACGGTTTTCTCTGTAAGCTTTTCTTCATTTATAAAAGGAAAAAGCCATAATTCAGGATTTTCAGTTAAATTTTTTAACTTTTCTTCACACTCAACAGAAATATCTTTATCTGTCCCTATTTGCTGCATAAAAAATCTGTACCTCAAAATTAAATTTTTAGAATTTTCAGACATTGGTAAAAAAGCTAAACCGTCTTTTTTTATCTGATAAGAAAGTGCTTCTTTATAATCATCTGAGTTCACCGGCAATTTTTTTTCTTGTAACACAATTTTTCCATAAGATTCTATCTGAAATTTTTCAATTTTAGATTTATCTTTTTCGCTAAATTTTGTAATTACTTTTACAGACGCCTTCGAACTTAAAAAATTAACCGCCACTTTTTCTGAAATATTAAAAAATTTATAAATTTTTACAAAACTTTCACCCGCATCAACTTCAGAAGCAAGAACAAATTCAGGGAAATTTTCTGTTGCCCCAAAATTTTCGCTATTACATAAAAAACCTTTTTTTCCAGATGGAAAAAGATATTCAGTTTTATTAGTTTTATCCACAGTTTTTTTCGCGATTCTATCAGGATATCCACAGAGAAGTGCATTTTCTGTGGAAAACTCTGTGAATTTATGTGCAAAAATCAAATTTTTCTGTGAATTTTTAGAAATTTTATTCATCCTAGAAATCAAATCTCGCCTTTGTAAATCCAAAACTGACTGATTTTTTAAGTGCCTTTTCATCAAATCAATGGCTAAATCAACACTTTCATCAATTTTTCCAAAAGAAATTCCGCTCAGAGCAACACAGGCAATTCTTAAATCAATTCCCAAAAACAAAACCGCCTTGCCTAATTCGGTAATTTTGCCATTATTTACACAATTTAAATTTTTCAAAAGTACAACAGCCGCATTCCATTCATTTTCTGAAGGACAATCAAGCCAATCCATTTGCGAAAAATTTTTAACGCCCCAAGCAAAACATTCTAATACAAGCTGACTTATATCAATTCTTAGAATTTCAGGCGTTACGCTATCAATCAAATTCTCGTTTTGACTCCAAAGTCTTATACATTTTCCCTCGCAAACACGCCCGGCACGGCCAGCACGTTGGTTCGCACTAAACTTACTGACTCTTTGACTTACAAGATGATTCATCTGCTGTTTCTTGTCGAAAACATTATATTTTCCATATCCACTGTCAATCACTATTTTTACATCAGGTATAGTTACAGACGTTTCCGCAATTGCACTGCTTAAAATTATTCTAATGGTACCAGATTTTGACGACAGAAAAAGCTTTACTTGGTCTTTTATGGGTACAGAACTATGCAAAACAAAACATTCTGCATTTTTATTTTTTATCAAATTTTCTAAATTTTCTTTTACCAAACTTATTTCTTTTATTCCAGGAAGAAAAACTAAAATGCTACCGCCAGAAACTAAAGATTTGTCATTTAGCGAAGAAATTATTTCAGCTTCAATTTTCTGATTAGAATATTCAATTTTTACAGGAAAAGTCCTTCCCTCAATTTTATAAACAGGTACAGATTTATATTGATTATCTGTACCCATAGAAATGTCTTTTGACAAGTATTTTACTAACTTTTCAGTTTCAATTGTTGCTGACATTATAACAACATAAAGATTGTCTCTAAGAGAGCAAAGTTCTTTCAGCAAAGCAAGGGAAAAATCCAAATTTACGCTTCTTTCGTGAAATTCATCCAGAACAACAACAGAAACGCCAGAAAGCTCATTATCAGCTAAAATTCGCCTGCAAAAAATATTTTCTGTCATAACTTCGAGCCGAGTTTTTTCAGATACTTTCTTATCCAGATGAACAGAATATCCGCAAGTTTCACCAGTAGACTCATTAAAAAGAGAAGAAACTCTTTCTGCAACATTCAAAACTGCCATTCTTCTTGGTTCAAGCATCAAAATTTTTCCATCAAAGTTATTAAGCAAAGCTAAGGGGAGGGCAGTGGACTTTCCAGCTCCAGTTTCTGCGGTCAAAATTAAAAAATGACTCGAAGATTCTTTTAATTTCTTGCAGATATCCACAAGATAAGGGGTTATTGGTAGATTTTTTATATTTTCATACATATTTTTCTAGCGTGAATTTTTAATTTAAACAGGATTTACACTATATTTAGCGTGTCTGCAAATTTGACATAGCATTTTCTGTGGATAAGTCAAAATTTTATCTAAGAAATTCACTTTAAAAAGCTATTTTTACACAATTTATCCACAGATTGTTTAAAACTTAAAAATTTAAAATAAAAAACTGTGAATATCTAAAAAAATTAAGACATAAAAAAAGTGTACTGCAAAAACAGTACACTAAAAAATTTTATTTATTTTAATTTACAGAAGTAATTTCCACATCAAAAGCTATAAAAGAATTTGGAGGAATAACTCCGCCAGCACCTCTCTCTCCATAAGCCATATCAGGAGGCAGTACAAAAGATCTTAATTCACCTTTTTTCATATCCTGAACCATAACATCAAATCCAGAAATCATCTGATTTGCTCCAGTTACAAAAGACAAAGCTTCGTGTCCGCCTTTTACAAGTTTTGAAGAACCGTCAAAAACATCTCCATTTACAAAATATCCTTTGTATTCGGTTGTAACATTTTTTCTTTGACCAACTTTTTCTCCAGAACCTTCTTTTATAATCTTATAATAGATTCCATTTTCGTCCTGAGAGAAATCAGGAAATGCCCTTTCAACTTCAGCAATTTTTTCGGCAAGAAGAGCTCTTTTTTTGGCAAGTGCATTTTCTTTTGCCTGTTTTTTAAGAAGATCAAAATCTTTTTGTGTTGCAGAAAATTTTTCAGCTTCATCACCCTGTCTGTAAATTTTTACAGATTTTATTACATCACCCTGCGCAATTGCATTTACAGTAAGCTGACTTGCATCATCTACAATATGACCAAAAATTGTATGATGATTATTCAACCACGGAGTTGCAACGTGTGTAATAAAAAACTGACTTCCGTTAGTTCCAGGACCAGCATTTGCCATTGCAAGAACTCCAGGTCCATCAAACTGATATTTATCATTAAATTCATCCTCAAACTGATATCCAGGTCCGCCAGTTCCATTACCTTTTGGATCTCCACCCTGAATCATAAAATCAGCAATTACACGATGAAATTTTAAACCATCATAAAAAGGTTTTCCTTTTGCAGCATCAAGAGTGCCTTCTGCCAAACCAACAAAATTCGTTACTGTAAGAGGCGCATCCTTATAATAAAGTTCCAAAATCATATCGCCTTTATTCGTGCTAATAACGGCAAAAACCCCATTCTTACCTTCAATAGATTTTAAACTCTTGTCCATTGATTTACATCCTCCAGTACAAATTATAACGCCCCCCAGCAATGCTGAAAGAAGCATTTTTCTTATATTTTTCATTTTTACCTCGCAAAATTTCTTTTATTACCACTGTTGAATAAACCAATTATAAATTGCATCTAATCGGCTTGAAAAAGATTCTTCCATTGTTTTCTGCAAAAATTCTATATTTGGATATTTAGCCTGAACTAAAAGATACGCCATAATTTCATCTTCGCAGTCAATAAAAAGCAAACTTATTTTTAAATTCTCATTTGTGATTGCTTTTATTGGACCAACTGAAATAGGAGTTATATTTTTAAAATTAGCTCCAACTTCCTGACCATTTTCAAAATAATTCAACTGATAATAAGTTTTGCCAAATGAATTATCATCAAGCACACAAAAAAGTTCTTTTTTATCAGCACTTCCTTCTGTGTTATCCGGAACCTGCGTTTTATCAGTAGCACTTTTTATTGTATACGGATTTTTGTAAAGAACCTTCATTTTTCCATCAGACTTGTACTTCATTCCGGCCATTTTACTCACAGAACGAATTATCTTTGAACTATTTTCAATATTCACAAATTCAGGATTTGAAGAATTCAGTTGAGTTTTTGGAAGAAGATATAAACATTCTCCAATCAAAACCGGCACTTCTTCATCGGTCCAAGAATTTTCAAGATTCTTACTTAGTTGAGTTTTAGGAAGCAAAAGATAATTTTTCTTTTCAGAATTAAATCTGTTTATCTTTACTTCACCATTTTTCTTTAATTCAGAATAAACATCTTTGCTAAGCAAGTCCTGAGCAGAATAAGAAAATGCATTCAATACAATCGCATTAGCAATAAAAAGTTTTGCAATTATATTTTTTAATTTCATCAGTTCCTTCTATTGTTGATTTAGTTTAGACCTAAAATATTTCTACAAACAGTTTTTACAAATTAGCGCAAACCTTTGTAAATAACACGCACCTGCTTATATAAACCTTCACCTTCGCTTTTGGTTTCAACATCAGCAATATCATTTAAAGTTGTATGAATAAGTCTTCTTTCAAAAGGATTCATCGGTTCAAGCAAAACTGAAGCTTTATTCTGGCGCACTTTATCCGCTGTGTTATAAGCAAGCCGAACAAGACTTTCTTCTCTGCGGATTCTGTAATTTTCTGTATCAAGAATAATTCTAACGTCTTCACGTCCAAGATGACCTGCATAAACATTTACAAGCAACTGCATTGCATCAAGATTTTTTCCTTTTCGTCCAATGAGGATTGAAGATTTATCGCTTGTAAGTTTTATGCCGATTTTTTTGTCTTCACGGAACATAATTTCAACAGCAACATCGTATCCCATTCGATTTATAAGTTCTTTTGTAAAATCTATAAGTTTCTGTTCAAATTCATCTTTTGGAAGAGGATTTGAAACCACATCATTTTTTTCTTTTGCAGGCATTTTTCCATCAAATTCTGGAGAAAGATGATCTACATCGTTATTTGTATGAACTCTAATCTTAACATATCCGTTCTTAAACAATGTTTTTTTCTGTGATTCAAGAATTTCTACGTCAAACTGATCTTTTTCAAGACCAAGTTCAGCAACTGCTTTTTCAATAGCTTCTTTTTCGTTTTTTCCTTCAAAATCGTAAGTCATTATAATTCACCTTCTTAAAATTTATTTTTACCAAGAAATTTATCTTGTCTTCTTCTTTCCGCCCTTGAATTTTAATACATTTTTGTTAACTTCAGGCTTATTTTTTTCCTGTTCAGCTCTCTTTTTCTTCATAATCTTATTAATTACAATCTGCTGACCAATCTGAAGAATATTACTTACGCTCCAATAAAGCAAAAGTCCACTTGGAACATTATAGAACACAAAGAAAAATAAAATCGGCATACTGTACATCATAAATTTCATTTGTCCGGCATTTGCACCTGCAGAACCGCCATACTGAGTAATTTTTCCGTTAAGCAACTGCGAACCTGTATAAACAAAAGGTAAAATACGAAGATTATTCTGAGTAAATCCTGAAATAAGGAAAATATTTTTATTCCAAGACCATATGCTGTCTCCTACAGAAAGATCATCAATCCAACCTTTTATGAAACTTGCGCCGCGGAATTCAAAATAATTGTTGAACACATTATAAAGAGCAAACAAAATCAGCATTTGAATAATCATTGGCAAACAGCCAGACATTGGATTATAACCAGCTTCTTTATAAAGCTTCTGCATTTCTACGCTAAGTTTTTGCTGGTCATTTTGATATTTAGCCTGAAGTGCCTGCATTTTTGGCTGCAAATCCTGCATTTTTAAAGAACCAACAGCAGTTTTTTTGTTTAACGGGAAAAGAATAATCTTGAGAATAACTGTAAGAATTATAATTGCAACTCCCCAGTTTTTCACAGGTTTATAAATCATTTCCAAAACCCATTTTAATGCAACTTCGAGCCAAACTAAAAGTCCGCTTGTCTGCAAAGCCTGATTAAATTTAATTCCAGAAAGTCCCCAAGCATTTTTTTCCTGAGAATTATATCTTATTAAATCTTTTTCATTTCTAGGACCAACATAAATGTAATATGAATCATTAATATTTTTTTCTTCTGCTGCTTTTCTTGTAAGATAAATTTGAGCATTATCATATTCATTTACAGGACTTGTAGAACAAACAACTGAATCTTTCATATTCAGTGGAGAAACTGGTTTTACAAGCATTGCAAAATATTTTCCAGCAACTCCAGCCCAATCATAATAATTTGAAAAAGTTTTGTTAGAAACAGCTTTTCTTATTTTTTTAGAACCGTTCAAAGCAAGATATTGCCTTAGTTCGTAACGATTTTTTTTGTCATAATGAGGACCAATCTGAGGAGAAGTTCTTAAAGTATATGCTGAATCGCCTAGAACAATTCCTTTTGAATCGCCTAGAGCATTTACAGTTACATCAAGTTTAAAAACATATTCGCCGTCTTTAAAAGTATATTTCTTGCCCAAAGCATATTTTTGAAGATTTCCATCTTTGTCTTTTATTTCATAATTTCTAAAAAATGCGATTGAATTTGGATCATCATCAAAAAATTTTACATAAAAAAGTTCATTTAAAGTCGGATTTTCATTGCTTCCAAGTGATAAAGAAAAAGCTCTGTTTGTATCTGTTACGTTGTCAACCATTTCAACGCCTAATCCAGTTTCTTTATCCAAGTGATTTTTCAACTGATAGTTAACAATGTCTCCACCACGATTTGTAAATACAACTTTTACTAAATCATTTTCAATAGTGTAAGTTTGCTCAGTAAGATTTTCATCTTCATCAGCAATATAAAATTCTTCGTTTTTTACAGGAATTTCTCCAGAATCAGAAGAAACTTCATTTTCAACTAAATTATTTTCAGAACTTTGTTCTGTAACTTGATTTTCAACTTCATTATTTGATTTTTTTGAATAAATCATTGTCTGAACAAACATATATCCAAACAAAACCAAAAATGAAAGAACAAGAGCAATAATTGTGTTCTTCATAAACAAATTTCCTTTTTTTGCTATTTTAAGGAACCGGATCGTAGCCGCCTTTATGAAACGGATTACAACGAAGTATTCTTTTTATAGCAAGATAAATTCCCTTTACAGGACCGTATTTTTTGATTGCTTCTAACGCATACTGAGAGCAAGTTGGAGTATATCTGCAACTCGCAGGAAAAAGAGGAGAAATACAAACTTGGTAAAATCTGATTAAAAGAACAAAAAATTTCACAAAGAAATTTCTTATTCCTTTAATAAACCAGCTTTTTTGCATAATGTTTTAAATTGATCACACCGCGAGGGGAACGAATTATTTTCTGGATAAACTAAAAATAAAATATCATATCCAGTGTTCAGGTATGATTTAAAAAAACGATAAGTTTCACGACTATAACGCTTGGACTTATTGCGTTCAACAGCGTTACCATATCCTCTGGGAAGAGGAAAAGCTATTCTATTGATATTTTTTTTCTTGCATTCATCATTTTCAAGATAAAAAATTTTAGCTCCGTAGATACTTACTTTCTTCCCATTCTTAAAAAGATTTTGGATGTCGGCAGGACGTTTAATATGCTCTTCACGAGTAAAACGTCCTGTTTTTAACAAATCCGTATCCATCCCTAAAAAATCAGTAAGGTTTCTTTTCGTCAGAAATTGTAAGCTTATGGCGTCCCTTTGCTCTTCTTCTTGAAAGAACTGCACGTCCTCCACGAGTAGCCATACGAGCTCTAAAACCAAACTTTCTATTGCGCTTTACTTTGCTTGGTTGATATGTACGTAACATAATTCCTTTCTCCTATCATAAAATAAAATTTAAAACACCCAATTTTAGTAGGGGGTATAATATCACTATTTTTCTTGGTTGGTCAACATATCAGCTTTTAATTCGGCAAAAAGAGACTGCAATTCTTGTGGCAATTCTTTATTTTTTGTTATTTCAGGGAAATTTTCTTTTTTCAAGAGTGAATTTACTGTTTTTTCTTCTTCTTCAATTTTCTTTTGAACATTAGAAACAGCTTCTTTTTCCGAAAAAGAATTATTTTCAAAATCATCATTTTGTTTTTTAAGAGTAAATCCGATATTTTTAATTTTTAAATTAGGCATATCAAGATTCAATCCCTTTAAAATATAATTTTTATGAAACTGCAACAAAGACATCCAGCCCGGATGATCAACTTCAACAAGTAAAATTCCATTTTTTAAATCAATAACTCTTGTATGCTCAGTAAGTTTTTGACCTTCATTTGGATTTGTATTTGATTTTATTCTTAAAAGAACTTTTTTCCATCCATCAAGAACAGTAAAAGCTCTTTGAGAATTTTCCAAATTCATTCCACTTACAACTTTATTAACAACCTGCCTTAAATCACTTATTTCGTCCATTTTAATTTCCTATTTCAGTCCATTCCCCTTGATTTAGAGAATAAATTTTTGTTGAACCAAGAATATAATTTTTGTAAGGTTCTCCATCAAGAAATGTACAAAAAAGTTGATCATATTCAGGAAGCAATTCTGTTACTCTTTTACGTTTTTCAGGATCAAGTTCAAGCAAAACATCGTCCATTAAAATTACAGGCTTACGTTTTGTAATTTGAGTATAAAAAATAGCTTGTGAGGTTCTTAAAATGAGTGCAAGAAGTCTTCTTTGACCTGTTGACGCTGTAGGAACAAAAGGCTGACCATTTCGAACAAAAATAACTTTGTCACGATGAGGACCTGTCATTGTTGTATTCATCATTTTTTCAATTTCACGATGTTTTAAAACCTGATCCATAGCTTCGTTGAAATTTGGTACATCAAATTCACTTTTCCAAGAAGGATTATATTTTATTCCAAGTCCGTCAATTCCAGTTATTTTTTCGTACAATTTTCCAAAAATTTGATTGAAAGTAAAAATAGCATTTTTTCGTTTTTGCTGAATTTCAATTCCATTTTGAACAAGCTGAATGTCAAAAGAATCAAGCAAATCGTATTTTTTTTCTTTTAGACAAATATTTCTGTTTTTCAAAACTCTTTTATAACGACGCATTATGTCAATATAAAAAACATCGTACATTGAAAGTGACTGATCTAAAAAAAAACGTCGCCGTTCCGGACTTCCAATAACAAAATCCAAATCATCATGATTATAAAGCACGCAAGGCATAGTATTTATAAGTTCTTTACGGTCTTTTAGATTTTTTCCATCTTTTTCGATTTTTTTTGAATTTTTATCAACATAGATTGAAGTTGTATGAGAAATTCCACTTTCTTCTTCTCTAAAAATTGTATGTAGTTTAAAAGACGCTTCACCATTTTTTATTATTTCAGAATCAATGTGGGTTCTAAAAGAAGAGCCATAAGCTGAATAATAAAGAGATTCAAGAAGATTACTTTTTCCCTGACCATTTTTTCCTACAAAAAAAATTTCCTTTGCAGAAAAATCAATTGTCTTATTTGAGAGATTTCTAAAATTAACCGGAATTAGTGATAAAAACGGCACTTAATTTTTAATAATAAAAATTTAACAGACTAAAATAACCTAATTTTTACTTAGATTATTTTTTTATTCCTGCTGCATCGGCATAACAATGTGGAAATAATCAGAAGCAGTTTCACTCTTGATTGTAACCGCCCTCATAGGTTCTGTAAATTCAAAGGCAATTCTATCTGAATCAATTGCTTTTAAAGGTTCTTCTACATATCTGTTATTCATAGCAATTAAATAAGTATCGCCAGCATATTCACAAGGAATTTCTTCTTCGGCACTTCCCATATTTGATTGAGAAGATGAAATTTTTAACACTCCATTTGATATTGTAAAAAATAAACGTCCAGCTTTTTTATCAACCATAAGTGTTACACGACGAAGAGCATCTGCAAGTTCAGATTTTTGAACAATAAAAAAGTGTTTTTGATTTTCTGGAATAGCACGTGTGTAATCAGGAAATTTTCCATCAATCAGAACTGAACCAAATTTATAATTTCCAAATTTAAAGAAAATCATTTTATCAAGAACTGCAATAGAAATATTTCCTTCTTCAGGAGCGTGTTTTAAAATTATGTTCAAAACTTTAGGATAAACAATTACTGAAGGAAAATCATTAACGCCTGCAAGAATTTCTTTTGAAGCAAAACTAAGTCTTCTTGAATCAGTTGCAACCATATTAAGACTATCACCTTTCTTTTCAAAGAAAACACCGTTCATATTGTAACGTACTTCATCTTCACTAACAGCAAAATATGTTTGAGCAATCATATCTTTAATATCTTTTGATGAAACTTCGAAATAAGGTGCATCTTCAGCAGAATAAACTTCAGGATATTTTTCCTGCGTCATACTTTGCATTGTAAATTCAATATTTTTTGATATTGGCTTAATTACAACAGATGTAGAATTTTCTTCTCCGTTAGAAATTTGTTTAAATTCAATTTCTCCTTCTGGAAGTGAATTTAAAATTCCCATAAATTTATCACAGTAAATTATTGCAGAACCTTCTTCTTCTATTTGAACAGGAATTTGAGTTTCAAAATTTACTTTCATATCTGTAGCTTTTATTGTTAAAGAATTATTTTGTGCAATAAGTAAAACATTTGACAAAATAGAACCTAAATTCTTAGTAAAAATAATTTCCTGAGCAATAGAAATTTCTTTAATCATTGCATTTTTATCAAAAGTAAATTTCATTTTTTTTCTCCTTTTTTTAGTTCATTTTATAATGATTCAAAGTTATTAATTTTTATAAACAAATCAAACTAAATTTATAAATTTATAAATTTTAGTATTAGTAGTATTATGCTTGTGAATTCTTTGGATAAGCGTATTAATTCTTTATTTTATAAGAAATAAGAAAGTGTAAAACCTAGCAATTTGAATTCACAGAAAATGCACTTTTGCACAATCAGATTTGAAATTCACAAGAATTTAGCAAAATTGTATCATATATAAACATAGTTTTCCACAAGTAAAACTTTAATATTTCTTGTATTCCCGGATTTCTCGTTCTAAAAGTTGAATTGTATTGTTTAGGGTAGAGTCCACTTTTATTTGGTCAGCAATATTATTGTAACTGTGCATTATTGTTGTATGATCTCTTCCACCAAATTCTTCTGCAAGTCCCGGAAAAGAATATTCGCAAAGTTCACGTCCTATATAAATTGCAATATTTCGAGGAGTAACAAATTTTTTGTTTCGTTTTTTGCTTTTTATGTCGCTTATTGAAATATTGTAGTGATCGGCAATTACTTTTTGGATTGTGTCTATGCTGATAGCATCATGAGAAGTTGGTGTAAAAGTATCTTTTAAAAGTTTTTTAGCAACATCAACTGTAAGATTTTCGTGAATTAAATTTGTATAGTTGATAACGATTTTTAAACTTGATTCCAAATCTCTTACATTTGACTGGATTGTTTTTGCAATGTAATCAATAACATCATTGCTGACTTCTGTATTATAAGCAGTCATTTTTTTCTGAAGAATTGCGCATCTTGTTTCGTAACTTGGTGGATCCAAGTTGATTGGAGTTCCCAAACTGAATCTTGACATAAGCCTTTCTTCAATTCCTTTTAATTCACTTAGAGGACGGTCGCAGGTAAAAATCATTTGTGAATGATTGCGGTAGAGAGCTTCAAAAGTAAAGAAAATTTCTTCTTGAATTCCTTTTTTTCCAATAAGAAAGTGAATGTCATCAAGGAGAAGAACATCAAGTCCTCTGTATTTTAACTTAAATTTTTCTTGCTGATTGTCGCGAAGGGATTTTGTAAATTCGTTTGCAAATTCTTCTGCACTTACATAGCAAATTTTTGAATTTTGAGAGTGATTGTAAATGTAATTTCCAACCGCCTGCATAAGATGAGTTTTTCCAAGTCCAACTCCTCCGTACAAAAGAAGAGGAGAATAAGTTTTTCCAGGTTCTTTTGCTGCCGAAAGTGCTGCACTGTAAGCAAATTCGTTATTTTCGCCTTTTACAAAATTTTCAAAAGTAAATTTTTCGTTTAAGAGAGGATGTTTTCTAAATGAAATTTTTGCTTGTTGAGCAGAAGATAAAGTTTCGTCATCTGAAAAATATTGCTGATTTGAAGAAGAATTTTCTTCCTGAATAGAATTTTCAGATTGAACTGAATTTTTTGTGTTTACTTCAGAAGCTTCAGAATTTGCAGAATCAGAAATTGATGGTTTTGTATTTTTTACTACGGTAGAAGACAATGTGATTTTTTGTCCGCAAAGTTCTTCAATTTTATTTTCAACTTCGGATACAAATCCCATTTCAACTTGTCTTTTCCACATAAAAGATGATGGAACAGAAACAGTTATATTTGTTCCCGAATTTTCTACATAAGTCATATTGAACCAAAGATTAAAGTCGTCAATTTTACCTTTGCTATTGTAATGTTCTTTGATTTGATTTAATGCTTCGTCCCAAAAGATTTTTAAATTTTGTTCGCTCATAAAAAACAATTATAAATAAAAAAAATGAACTTATCCACAGGTTTATCCACAGAAAATATTATTTTTTTTGACAATTTTTAAGAAGAAAATTTTTTATAAAAGAGGAATTTTCTTGTTAAGAAATAGAATTTTTTCTTAACTGAAAATTTCGTTGGTAACTCGCGTTCTTTTTGATAAGCGGAAATTTTACTTCAAGAACGGCGCGCGCTTTTATTGCGCGGGTGGTTAAGATGTTTTTTTTTCGCAGAAAATTTTATTTGTTAAGTAGAAATTTTTCAGCAAGTACACGGCGTGCGTGGATTACAAGAAGATTTTCTCTTTGCAGTAAAATTTATTTTTTAAGCATAAGTTTTTCTGTGAGTACACGCTGCCTGCGCGTGGTTAACAGAATACTTTTTCTGGCAAAAAAATTTCGTTTGTTGAGTAGAAAATTTTACTTCAAGAACAGCGCGCGCTGGTTACTAATAAATTTATTCTTGCAAAAGAAAAGTTTTCTTAACAAGAAATTTTGTTGGTAACTTTCGCGTGTAATGTAGAGAATTTTTTTTGAGAATTAGAAAATTTTCTTGTTAACAAAGCACTTAGCCAAGCCTAGCCCGGATTGGAGCGGCGCGCGAAGAGCGTTCTGGAGCGCAACGGAAGAATGAAGGCGAAGCCGCAACCGCGCAAAGCCGGTTTTGTAATAAAATTTGCAGCCGAGCATACAAGGTGTGCGAGAAAAAAAATTATTTTGAGGAAAAAAAATTTGCTTCAATTAAGAAAAAAAATTCAGTAATCCAACTTAATAAAATCCCAGTAACCAATAGTGAATTTCTTCAAAAGTCCGTAAATCTTTACTTTTAGCGCTAAAAAAGTTATATTTTGTGCTCAAGGTTTTTCTAAAAACTTCTTATATAAACTATGCTCTTGTAAAATGACTTTTAGTGCTGCTTGTTGAAAGCTTTTCTATAAAAAAAATAAAAACTGAGGTTAAAGATGTCTAACGAAAATAATTCTTATGATGCAGGAAGTATTCAAGTTTTACATGGACTTGAAGCCGTAAGAAAGCGTCCTGGAATGTACATAGGTTCTACGGGACCAGATGGTTTGCATCATCTTGTTTATGAAGTTGTAGACAACAGTATTGACGAAGCAATGGCGCATTATTGTGATAAAATTACTGTAGCGCTTGAAAAAGACGATATTTGTAGAGTTGAAGATAACGGACGCGGAATTCCAGTTGCAATGCATCCTACAGAAAAGGTGAGTGCACTGGAACTGGTTTTAACAAGACTTCATGCCGGTGGAAAATTTGATAAATCTACATATAAAGTTTCTGGTGGTTTACACGGAGTTGGCGTTTCTTGCGTAAATGCTCTTTCTACTTGGATGACCGCAGATATTTTTCGTGATGGCAAACATTATCAGCAGAAATACGAAATTGGAATTCCAAAAACAAAGGTTGAAGTTTTAGAAGATTCTAGTTTGCACGGAACTACAATTCGATGGAAGGCTGATTCTTCTATTTTTAAGGAAACAACAACATATAATTTCGATGTTCTTGCAAGTCGTTTAAGAGAACTGGCGTTTTTAAATCCTGGAATAAAAATCATTTTTAGAGATGAACGCTTAGAAAAGCCAAAAGAAGTTGAATATATCTTTGAAGGTGGAATCAAGCATTACACTTCGTACTTAAATGAAGGAAAACAAGTATTTCCGCCGGAACCAATTTATATAAGTGGCGAAGAAAATGATGTTCAGATTGAAGTTTCAATGCAGTGGAATGACGGTTATACAGAATCAGTTCATTCTTATGTAAACGATATAAATACTCGCGAAGGCGGAACTCATCTTGAAGGTTTTAAAACAGCACTTACGGTTGTTCTTAACAAGGAACTTGAAAAGCGCGAAAAATTGTTAAAAAAACTTGATGATAAAAATCAAAAGGAACGTCTTACAGGTGATGATGTTCGTTCTGGATTGACCGCAATTCTTTCTATAAAAGTTCCAGAGCCTCAGTTCGAAGGACAAACAAAAACTAAACTCGGAAATAGCGAAGTACGTACTTATGTTGATCAACTTGTAAAAGAAAAATTTACTCTTTTCTGCGAGCAAAATCCGCAAATTGTAGAAATTATTTTAAATAAGTCTGTTGGAGAAGCCGCTGCTCGAATTGCTGCTCGTAAAGCAAAAGAAAATATGCGTAAAAAAGTTTCTTCTGACGGATTTGGACTTCCTGCAAAACTTGCTGATTGTTCTGTAAAAAATGATCCTGCTTCCTGCGAAGTTTACATCGTCGAAGGAGATTCTGCCGGCGGTTCTGCAAAAAAAGGAAGAGACGCAAAACATCAGGCTATACTTCCACTTTGGGGAAAAATGCTTAATGTTGAAAAAGTTCGTCCAGAAAAAGTCCGCGATAATGACAAGTTAAATCCTGTTATTGCAGCTTTAGGAACTGGATTTGGAAAAGACTTTAATATTGAAAAACTTAGATATCATAAAGTAATTATTATGGCAGATGCTGATGTTGACGGAAGCCATATTAGAACTTTGCTTTTAACATTTTTCTTCCGCTATATGCCAGAATTAATTGAAAAAGGTTATGTTTACCTTGCAATGCCTCCGTTGTATGGAATAAAAGTCGGTAAAAAAATGACTTATGTTTATACAGATGAAGAGCGGCGTGCTGAACTTGATAAGCTGGGAGAACTTTCTTCTAAAGCTTCTGTTCAGCGTTATAAAGGACTTGGTGAAATGGACGGAGATGAACTTTGGTCAACAACTATGGATCCAGCTCACAGAAAAATGAAGGTTGTTACAATTCCAGATGCCGTTGCAGCTGATAGAATTTTTAGTGTTTGTATGGGCGAAGAAGTAGAACCTCGTCGAAAATTTATCGAAGATAATGCTGCTTCTGCAAATTTGGATTTTTAGAATCAACTTAATCATATTCTAAATTTTTCATAAAAATAAAATAAAACAGGAAATAAGATAATGGACGAAATAATTACTAAAGAAGGTGGCGCTGTAATTCAAATTCCAATTGAAGATGAAGTTAGACAGGCTTACATTGATTATTCAATGTCAGTTATTGTTCAAAGAGCTTTGCCTGATGTTCGCGATGGATTAAAACCTGTTCATCGGCGAATTATTTATGCAATGCACACACTTCATCTTGCAAATAGTGGATCTACTAAAAAATGCGCAACGATTGTCGGTGAAGTTTTGGGTCATTATCATCCGCACGGTGATGCTTCCGTTTATGATGCACTCGTTCGCTTGGGACAGGAATTTTCTCAGCGTTATACAATGGTTACTCCAAAAGGAAATTTTGGTACACAGGCAGGAGACCCTGCAGCCGCATATCGTTATACAGAAGCAAAAATGTCAAAAATGTCAGAGGAAATGGTTTTTGATATTGAAAAAAACACTGTTGATATGATTCCAAACTTTGACGAATCAACAAAAGAACCTTCTGTTTTACCAGCTAAATTTCCTTTCCTTCTCTGCAACGGAACAACCGGAATTGCAGTTGGAATGGCTTCAAATATGCCTACTCATAATCTTCGCGAAGTTTCAGATGCAATTTGTGCGTATATTGATAATCCTGAAATTACCGTTGATGAACTTATGAAATATATAAAAGGTCCTGATTTTCCTACAGGCGGAATTATTTACGGAACTGAAGGAATTAAGAAAGCTTATTCTACAGGACGCGGAAAAGTTGTAATACGTTCAAAATTTACAATCGAAACTGCAAAAAACGGTAAAGAATCAATTGTTTTTACAGAAGTTCCTTACGGAGTTAATACAAGTCATATAATCACAAAAATAAAAGAATTTATAAGAGATAAAGTAATTGATGGAGTTGCCGAAGCAAACGACGAATCTTCTGATCGTACAGGAATGCGTTTGGTTGTGGAATTAAAGCGTGGCGCTGTAACAAAAATTGTATTGAATCAGCTTTTCGCAAAAACTGAACTTCAGTCAAATTTTGGAATTATAAATTTGGCTTTGGTTCCTGATAAAAATGACGGAAATAAACTTCATCCGCAAATTTTAACTTTAAAACAGTTGATTGCTCATTTTGTTGATCACCGTGATGAAGTTATTACAAGAAGAACAAAATTTGAACTTGATAAGGCATTGGCGCGGGCTCATATTTTGGAAGCTCTTATAATTGCAGTTGACAGTAACAATATTGATAAAGTTATAAAAATCATACGTGGAAGTCGCGATGAGCAGGAAGCAAAAAAAGGTTTGTGCGATGAATATAATTTTGATGATATTCAGGCTCAGGCAATTGTTGATATGCAGCTTAAGAGACTTACTCATCTACGCATTGATGAATTAAAAAATGAAATGGCAGAACTTCAGACCTTTATTTCTTATTGTAAGGATTTGCTTGAACATCATGAAAAAATACTCAATCTTATAAAAACAGAAACTTCAGATTTAGCTGCTCGTTATGGTGATGACCGCAAAACTGATATTGTTGCAAGCGAAGTTGAGAATATAAATGTTGAAGATATGATAAAAGAAGAGGATATGGTTATCCTTATTTCAAAACTTGGTTACATAAAAAGAGTTCCAGCAAGTCAATATAAAAGTCAGGGTAGGGGAGGAAAAGGTTCTAGTTCAGCAAATCTTGTTGACGAAGATTTTATAAGTCAAATGTTTGTTGCTTCTACACACGATCATCTTCTCTTTATTACGAATTTAGGAAAGGCTTATTGGGTTAAAGTTCACGAAATTCCAGAGTCAGGAAAAACTAGTCGAGGTTCTCATGTAAAGAGTTTGCTTCAAATTTCGGCTAATGAGGAAATCACTATTATTGAAAGAATAAAAGAGTTTAAAGATTCAGAATATTTGTTTATGGCGACCGCAAAAGGCGTTGTAAAGAAAACTCCTACTATTGAATTGAAAAACGCAAAGTCAAAAGGAATTCAGGCAATTCACCTTGATGAAGGAGATCGTCTTGTTAGTACAGTTCTTTCATCAGGAAAATTTGAAATAATGCTTGTTAGCCGCAGGGGACAGGCTCTTCGTATTTCTGAAGAAGATGTAAGATCTATGGGAAGAAGCAGTCGTGGTGTTTGCGGAATGAAGCTTTCTGAATCAGATGAACTTTGTGCAGCAACACCAGTAATTCCAGAAACAAGTCTTTTTGTTATTACAGAAAAGGGATATGGAAAAAGAGTTAGTTTCGATGAATTTTCTGTTCACGGAAGAGGAACTGGCGGTCAGCGAGTTTTTGGAAATATAGATGACAAAGGTGAAATAGTTGGTGCTCTTGCAATAAAAGCTTCCGACAGCATAATGTGCATTACAAGTCAGGGAACATCTTTACGTCTTGAAGCAAAAGAAGTTAACGAATATGGAAGAGTAAGCAGTGGAGTTAGAATTGTTGATATAAAATCTCCAGATTATGTAGTTGGCGTTGATAGAATAGATAGCGGAGAAGAAAAATAATTTTTTTATATTGAATTTTTTTCAGACCTTAAAGCGTTTCGTTTTAAGGTCTTTTTTTGTTTAAAAAGACGTAACTATTCAGCACCTAAAATCCCAGACAGAAATCTGAATTACCTGCAAATGCG
>CAZXCR010000005.1:0-20367 GCA_964639315.1 uncultured Treponema sp.
TTTCCCGTTTACATTTGCAATTTTGTTATCAACCCTGAGTGAAATTTTGAAAAATTCATCACCGTTAATCTGCAAAGTTTTTTCTGAAGTTTCATCCGCGCCTTCAAGAATTACCTTTGTTCCTGGAACTGCCCACGGTGCTTCAAGAACTTCTACACAGTCTTTTCCATCAGCATTTTTGTAGTCAGCTGCAAGAAGCATTCCACGGCTTTCGATTCCACGCATTTTGCGCGGTGCAAGGTTATATGCCAGAATTATATTTTTGCCGAGCAAATCTTCTGGTTTCAAATATGCGCGAAGTCCACTCTGAATAATGCGCTCTGTTCCGCTTCCGTCGTCAAGCGTTTCTACATAAAGTTTGTCGCTTTCAGGATTTTCTTCAACTTTTATGATTTTTGCTACCCTGAGATCAATATTTTTGTTAAAAAAGTCAGCCCACTGTTCTTTTGGCAGAAGTGCAGGTGCTTCTTTTGACTTTGACTTTTCTTTTTTCTGGGAATTTTTTGTGTTCTGCTTGCGGTCTGCCTGGCTTCCAGAAAATTTTGCGCGGAAAGCATCAGCGGTTTTTTGGTCAAGTGGACTAAAGAAAATTTCAGTCTGACCTACAGTTGAAAGTCCTTCAGTTTTTCCTAAATCAGACCAGTTTAAGCCGCCTTCAATCTTTGATTCCCCGAATTTAGGCTCAGAAATCTGCTTTCCAAAGTATGAAAGAATTGTTTCAGAAAACTGCGGCATATACGGATGGCACATAATCATAAGGTCTTTTATCATATAGCAGAGATTGTGGATAAGTTTTGCAGCTTTTTCAGGGTCTGTAGTTCTGGTTTTCCAAGGTTCACCGTCCTGAAATGCCTTATTTCCTATGTCAGAAATTGCGAATATTTCGCGGAATGCGTCTTTTAATTCTGCCCATTCAAGATATTCTGTGATTTTTGCTTCTTTTTCTTTTACAAGCGACCATATTTCTTCATCAACAGGTGCTTCTGGAATTTTTCCATCATAATATTTGTTTACGAAGAGAAGGGTTCTGTTTACTAAATTTCCCAAGTTTCCAATGAGTTCTCCATTGTACTTTTCGCGGAATTCCTTCCATGTAAACTGATAGTCCTGCTTTTCTGGCCGATTGTAGAAAATGTAAAAACGCCATGCATCAGCTTTTATTCCGCTTTCGATTGCATCAGTTCCAAAAACTCCAATTCCGCGACTCTTTGAAAATTTTCCGTCTTCATAATTCAAATATTCTGTTGAAGACATATGGAAAAGTTTTGTCCAGTTATGAGACGAGCCTAAAAGGGTACACGGGAAAATAACTGTGTGGAACGGAATGTTATCTTTTCCGATGAACTGGAATAGGTCAACATCCGCTTTGGTTTTTGCTTCTTCACTTTCTTCAGGAAGCCACCAGCTCTTCCAGTCAAAAGATTCTTTGTTCTGCGCCTTTAATTCATTTGAAAGCTGCTTTGTTATAGACATATAGCCAATTGGTGCATTGAACCATACGTAAAAAACTTTATTTTCATATCCTGCTTTAGGAACTGGAATTCCCCACTTTAAGTCGCGGGTAATGGCTCTTTCGTTAAGACCGTCGCGAATCCATGCCTTAGTGATTTTTATTGCATTGTCAGACCATTTTCCTTCTTTTGAAGCTTTTTCCATCCACGAATCAAGTTTTGAACTTATTGCTGGAAGATCAATGTAAAGATGTTTTGTTTCTTTAATTTCAGGAGTTGAACCGCAGGTTGCGCAGCGCGGAGATTTTAATTCCACTGGGTCCAAAAGGGAACCGCACTTATCGCACTGATCGCCTCTGGCATCTTCATAACCGCATTTTGGACAAATTCCGTGAACATAACGGTCAGCAAGGAACATATTGCAGTGATTGCAGAAAAGCTGCTTGTTTGTGTGCTCTTTAATGTAGCCGTTTGTATCAAGATCCTTAAAAAGTGACTGAGTGATTTCTGTACATTCCTGATTTGACGTGCGACCAAATTTGTCAAAATTGATTTTGAACCAGTCGTAAATTTTTGTATGTTCGCCATAGTAATAGTCGCAGAGTTCACGTGGAGTTTTTTTCTCTTCAATGGCGCGAGTTTCTGTGGCAGTTCCGTATTCGTCTGTTCCGCAAATGTAAAGTGTGTCGTAGCCGCGGCTTCTGCAAAAACGTGCAAAAACATCTCCGGAAAGCATCTGAATCAAGTTTCCAAGATGTGGAATATTGTTTACGTAAGGAAGTGCTGAAGTAATTAATCTTCTGTTCATTTTTTTGTCTCCGGTTTTGTGAAAATATCAGAAAAAGTCTGCTGAAAAAATTTTTTTTCTTGAAGACGGATTTTTTTTTATACAAAAATTTTTTTTATCAGAATTTAAGAAAATTCAAACTCTGATAAAAAGAAAATCCATCTTCAGACAATCGAAAAATTATAGTTTTTATTGAATATGTGTGCAAGTGTATGCGTTTTTTAGAGGATTAAAAAAATTCCGTACAAGAACAGCGCGCGTGTTTTATCATAAAACTTTTTCTTAGCAAACAAAAATTTCAGAATGTCAAATTTTTTTTAGTCAGCTAGGCTCCATCATTTATTGAATTTTATCGATAAAGAAGGTGCAGAAAGTTTTTATGCGGTTTATAAATGAGGTTTTTATTCTGCTTCTTAAGAAAATTATATCTGCGGTTTTTACAGCGCCAACTCCGTAAACAACCCATTGGTCATCATTTTTAAATATGATGATTGCTGATTTCATATTGCTCGGCGAAATGCAGTTAAATTTTTCAAAAACCTTCAGCGTGTTAAGATTTTCAGATTCATAATAATAGTAGTCAGAAGTTTTTTCTGTTGTAATTTGCGTGTTTATGAGTCCGAGCGGTTCCATGTAAAGATCGGCAATCGTTACAAGGGAATTGCCTTCCTGTTTGCTAGAAAGAATTTTTGCGCTTGAATAAAGATCAAAATACTGCTGATGTCTTTCTGACCAATACGGAATTCCCACGTAGTCATCAATTTTCATAATTGAACTGTCGAATTTTTCTATAAAATCTTCATTGCCTTCAACCGGATAAAATTTAATCACTTCGGCAAGGTAGGTAGGTTTTAGGTTTTTCATAAGATTTTTGATTTTTTTAACAGCGTAATTGTCGCTTTCGATGCAGAGTTTATCGTAGGAAGCTGTGTCTATAATTACAGTTTCGCCTTTTTCCAAAGAACTGCGCTTTTCTTCAGTTAGATTTTTATTGAAAATTTCAGTTGCGTAAATCTGACTAAAAATCAGTGTAAAAAAAATGAACAAAATACTTTTCTTAAAAAATTTCATAATCATTCTCCTAATAATAAAGTTTGCAACGCAAAGTTTAGAAGATAAAAGACTGCGGCATTTCAACAGATTTTTATCTTAATTTCCTAATAAAATGTGCTTTTAATGAGCAAAACCTTAAAATTTTCTGTAATTTTGCAATTCGCAGATTATATCAGTAAAAAAGATAGAGCGCAATTGACCTCAAGTTCTAAAACCAATTTCAGCTCTCTTTATTTGTGTAAACAGATTTTTAGTGCTATAATTACGAAAACTTTGCCTTTTTAAAATAAGTCTTTTCTTATGCTACTTTAAAAAGATTTTAATTTTTGAAGCTAAGCCTGGCATCACTTTGATTGCCCTAAAGACGGATTTTTAATGAATTTGAGCAAAGAATTTGGAGAGAAAAAATGCCAATTTCACCTTATATTAAAGAAACAATGACCAGTAAAAGCGCTGGCGTTATAAGAAAAATGTTTGAAGAGGGAATAAAACTCAAGGCAAAATACGGAAACGATAATGTCTTTGATTTTAGTCTTGGAAATCCTGATTTGGATCCGCCTGAAGAAGTTTTTAAAGCGATTGAAAATGCAGCTTCCCTGCGCGAAAAAAATGTGCACGGTTATATGCCGAATGCCGGTTATCCTTTTGCTAGAAAAGCAATGGCTGAAAAAACACAATCAGAGCAGGGCGTAAAAGTTACTGAAGATTGCGTTGTTATGTCTGTTGGTGCGGCGGGTGCCCTAAATTCGCTTTTAAAGGCAATTCTTTCTGATGGCGACAATGTTGTAGTTCCAGCGCCTTATTTTTCAGAATACAAGCATTATGTTCATAATTTTGGCGGAAATCTTGTGGAAGTTCCTACAAAAGAAGATTTTTCGCTTGACGTAGATTCAATAAAGTCAGCTTTAAACGAAAAAACTGCCGCTGTTTTAATAAATTCCCCGAATAATCCAACAGGGCGCGTTTATTCTGAAGAAGACATAAAGGCACTTGCCCACGTTCTTGACGAGCATGCTAAAAAGTGCGGAAGAAAACCATATTTAATTTGTGATGAACCTTACCGTGCCATTATCTATGATGGAAAAAAAGTTCCTCCAGCATTTAAATTTTACGACAGTGCCGTGGTTGTAACATCATTTGCAAAAAATCTTAGTCTTCCGGGCGAAAGAATCGGCTATATTGCAGTAAATCCCGCTTGCCCAGACAAAGATGAACTTGTAGCTGCCTGCATCTTTGCAACCCGCGTACTTGGTTATGTAAACGCACCGGCTATAATGCAGAGAGTTGTTGCTGAATGTTGGAATGCAAAAGTTGATTATTCACTTTACGAAAAGCGCCGTAACGAACTTATGGAAGTTCTTGATGAAGCCGGAATAAAACACGTTGTTCCTGAAGGGGCATTTTATATGTGGTGCAAGGCTCCAGACAGTTTTGCTGATGATGATATGGCTTTTTGTGATTACTTGAAAAAATATCTGATTTTAGGCGCTCCTGGAAGCGGATTTGGCGGAAAAGGCTGGTTCAGACTTTCTTACTGCGTGAGTGAAAAATGTATTCTTGATTCAAAAAAAGCCTTCGTAAAGGCGATGGATGATTTAAAAAAATAGGTCGGATTTTGAGTTTGTCATAAGTTTCATTGCTGACTTTGGCTGCTAAATTTTTTTGTTAAGAAGTTGATTTTTTTTTAACTGAAAATTCTATCAGTAACCGGGGCAATCAGCGTTTTAGATGATTAATTGCAAAACTAGAATTTTGCCCAAATAAAAACTTTTTACTGCGGAATTTAAAAAATCTGCATAAAAACTGCTGCTAAAAAAAATATTTCTGGAGGATTGTATGAAAATTTTAATGGTAACTGCAGAAGCCGTTCCCTTTGCAAAAACTGGCGGACTTGCTGACATGGTTAGCGCCCTTGCAATTCAGCTTGCAAAAATGGGGCACGATGTAAAAATTGTAATGCCGCGTTATTATAAAATTGACCGTTCCAAACTGGAGCACATTGAAGGTCCTATGGCAATTGCTGCCGGTCAGATTGAAACTTGGTCTGCGGTGTATACAACAAAAATGCCTGGCTGCGAGGCTCTTCCGGTTTATTTTATTGACCACGAACTTGCTTTTGGACGCGACGGAATTTACGGTGTTCCTTCTGAAACTGATTTTCATGATAATCCGTACAGATTCAGTATACTTTGCCACGGTGCATTTCAGCTTTGCCGTAAGCTCAACTGGTATCCAGATATTATTCACGCGCACGACTGGTCAAGTTGTTTAGCGCCAGTTCTTTTAAAAAACGTTTGCCGTTACTGCGGATTTGAAAAAACTGCTTCGGTTCTCACGATTCATAATCAGGGATATCAGGGGCAGTATTCTAAGGATTCGTTTCCTGCTCTTGGAATTGACTGGGGACTTTATTACGGTGCCGGTTTTGAACATAACGGCGGAATTAATTTTTTGCAGGCCGGAGTTTCCTGTGCTGATATGATAACAACCGTTTCGCCAACTTATGCTCACGAAATTCAAACTGCCGAAGGCGGATTTGGAATGGACGGCCTTTTGCGCGTTAGAAAAGATGTGATTAAAGGAATTTTGAATGGTGCTGATTTGCGCCAGTGGAATCCTGAAATCGACAAAAAAATTCCGTTTAATTACAGTTCAAAAAATATGGAAGGAAAAGCAAAATGTAAGGCTGAACTTCAAAAGCGAATGGGTCTCGAAGTAAATCCAAACATTCCGCTTGTGGGTATGGTTACGCGTCTTGTTGAGCAAAAAGGAATTGCAGAGGTTTTTGCGCCAACTTACGGTTCAATTTATCAGATTTGCTCAGAAATGAAGATGCAGTTTGTTGTTCTTGGAAGTGGTGAAAAATGGTGTGAGGCAGAAATAAATTCACTTCAGTCAAAACTGCCAAATTTCAAGGCGTACATTGGCTATGATGATGCGCTCAGTCATTTAATTGAAGCCGGAAGTGACTTTTTCCTTATGCCTTCAAAATATGAACCTTGCGGACTAAATCAAATTTATTCAATGCTTTACGGAACTTTGCCGATTGTGCGCAGAACTGGCGGTCTTGCAGATACAGTTCAAAACTATAATCAGGAAACTGGAGAAGGAACCGGATTCGTGTTTGACAGTTTAACTCCGCGTGCCGTTTACGATACTGTCGGCTGGGCAGTTTGGGCTTACTACAACAAAAAAGATCACATAAAAAAAATGCAGCAGACTGGAATGAAAAAGACTTTTGGCTGGGACGAAGCTGCAAATAAATATCTTGAAGTTTACAAAGAAGCCCTGTTTCGTGGCTGTGGAATAAAATCGTAAAATAAAAAACGGCGTAGTTTTTCTTTTTTAACTGCGCCGCTTTTTTTTGGAAATAAAAAATTTATTTGTTGCTAATCATCTAAGTGCCGTTGAACCGTATGCTAAAACTTTTTGATAAGAACGCTTAGCCCCGATTGTAGCGGCGCGAAGCGTTCAAAACCGAAGGTTTTGAATGAAACCGCGAAAAGCGGGCTTCCTAAAAAAAATTTTCAGCCGGAACGTAAAAAAATTTATGGCAGGGAAAAAAATTGCTCCAAGTAAGTAAAAACTTCAAAAACCCGAATTTTAACCTACCATCATTTAAATTCAAACCATTCACCGTTAACCTGCAAGTACCAGTCGCCTAATGAAGTTTGCGAGTTTGTGTTGTACCAGCTTATACTTCCGTTGTGGTTAAGAATTGCAACTGTGTTTCCTGCGCACATTGTTTTTACAGGAAGCGAAGCCGAGCGTTTGTAAACAAAATTTTTCTTTGTTGCGGTGTTGCAAGCGTAAACCTGATTTTTTCCAAGATTTGTGTAAACAACATTCGAATTCAAATAAGTAAAAGCGTCTCCATCCTGATCATTCAGTCTTAAAATTGCCGTGTAAATTTTAGTTGCCGGATTATAAGAAAAAAGTTCAGTTGTAAAAGAATTGTTCGAATTTTTTATGTTGATTCCATAAATCATTTTATTTTCACTGCCAGAATCGTAACTCAAAGAAAAAGCCACATTTCCGTTAAAACGCATAGGAACAGTTTCCTTAGTATTTATGTTCACTGAAATAAGCGGAGAATCATTTGCGCCAGTTTCCGTTTTTGCCACAAACAGAGTGTTTTCGTCAATAAGAACAGCATCTTGAATTGATGTGCCAGAATAAATTTCATTCGAAAGTCCGTTTGTAAGGTCATAAACATTTACTGAAGAAGTTCCCAGAATGTAAACAATTTTATCACCAAAAATTCTAAGATTTCTAAGTTCGTTTGTTGGAGAAAAAAGTGTTCTTGATTCAGTAACTTCGCTTTCAAGATTTATAAGCTGAACCGCCCGTCTGGAATTCTTTGTCCACAAAATTGCCTGATTTTTATATTTTGTAATATTACTCTGACCACTGTTTTTGCCAAGCGTTGTAATTGTTCCAGATTCATACGAAGTTTTAAAAATTGAATCGCGTGTAAGCAAATAAAATCCGCTTTCATCACAATCCAAATCATAAATTTTTTCATACATTTTTTCTGTAATCGGAAAAAGAGAATACATTTCAGATTCAGGAATGTCGGTCATTGTATAAATATTTCCCAGCTGCGTTCCAAGAATAATGGTTTCTGCATTTTTTGCCACACAGGTAAAAGAATCCTTGCTTTTTAATCCAGTAAAATATTTTAGCAACAGCGGTTCACTTGGATTAAAAATGTCTTTTGTTTCCGCAGAAAGCTGTTTTATCAGCATATCTTCACTAATATATCTTAGCGAGTAAGCTTTTCCGTCGTAAGTTGTAAAGTAAAGTCCCTGAGCCCCGTCCCCGTCTTTTTTAGATGCAAAAATCAGCGGTGAACGCACAGCATAAGTTCCAACAATTTTTCCACTAGTTGCATCAATCAAATAAATTGTGTTGTCTTTTACGCCGGCAAGAAATCGCTGCTTAATTTTACCGTTGCCAAAAAAAGTTGCCTGTTCAAGTCTGCTTTCTGTAGAAAATTTTGCTTTTTGCTTCATAGTCTGCAAATCGTAGTAAATAATTGTACCGGCAGGCGAATACATAAGTGCCGTTTTTTCAGAATCGCTTGTTTGCGCCAAAGAAATAATGCCCGCATTATCGCTAGCTCTTTTTACCACAGCGCCAGTTCTTGCATTCAAAACGTAAATTCCGTTAACCGTTGCCGTGCCTACAATAAGGTAATTTCCTTTTGCGCTAAAAGAAAGGGAAGTGATTGAGTCAGAAAATCGCTTTGAAAATTTTCTTTCAAAAGTTTGTGAATTTATAACAACAACTCTGTGCGTAGAAATTCCGTCAGTATCGTAAACTGCAATGTCCTGAGTCACCGGATTCTGGCAAACGATTCTAAGTTCCTTGTCGCTTACCTGGTAGTGTTCGCCCATTCCGTCTTCGCCCCATTTTACAATAAAACCGTCATTTCCAACCGAAATAAACTGCGAGTTCCTTGCAAGTGGCGAGGCTTCAATGTAGTTAATTTTTCCCTCGTGCGACTGAGTTGAAATATATGCATTTGAAAAAATCAAGAAATTTGCCGAACTTAAAAGACTCAGCAAGGCAAAGTAAAATTTTTTTGTTCTAAACATTTTGTCTCCATTTTATTTTGAAGTTTTTTTATGGCGGCTTTTTGCGTTGCAAAAACCAGGCTTTCCACTGCTCCGGCTTTCGCCTCCGTTGCTTCGCAATTCGCAAGGCTTTACAGCCTTACTCACAGTTCCAATCCTTGCCGCGTGAAGTTAAGAAAAAATTTTCTAAAAAAAATTATAGCGTTTTAAATAAAAAATAAACAATATTCAAATCATTTTTTTTATCAACTGCCAATAATCTAAAATAAAGCATTTACTTTTTGAAAAAATACAAAAAATCTCCGGTAATTGCAAAAATAAACAAAACTGCCAGAATTGCAATTCCAGCGAATTGTATGTAATACAAAAATTTTGGATGCAGTTTTTTTCTTGTAATGCATTCAATTAGCGCAAATAAAATAAGTCCACCGTCTAAAACCGGCACCGGCAGAAGATTCGTTATAAAAAGTGAAATACTTATAATCGCAAGCAGTTCAAGTGTAGAAACAATCCCCTGATGAAATCCCAAAGAAAATCCTTGTTTTATAGTGGTCCCCAGCATAGAACTAATGCGCACAGGTCCCGAAACTGAACTTGTAATTTTAACACCCTTAAAAAGCGTTCCTATTCCCTTAAAAGTTAAATGTATAAGATTTGCACTTTGAAAAAATCCTTCAGCAATTGCAGGAAAAAATGAATGTTTTGGATACTGCCGCTCAACAACAGAATCAGGGCTGCTTACAATTCCCACTTTTCCAGAGCCACTTTCCTTGTCCAAGTCTGAATGCACTTGAATATGAAGAATTTCTTTTTCTCTCTCAATTTCAAAATCTAAATCTTCATCAGGATGCGTTGAAATATACATTGCTATCTGCGAAAAATCTTCCATTTTTTTTGAATTGATAGAAAGAATAGTGTCGCCAGTTTGCATTCCGCTTGTATGTGCCACAGATTCCATATTTTCATAAATTTCATCCGCCATAGAAACCGTTGTTCCGGCACTGTAATACGTGTAGCCCATAAGAGCAATAATTGTGTAAGCTAAAAATCCAAAGAAAAAATTAAAAAAAGGTCCGGCAAAGGCAATTAAAAGTCGCTTAAAAGGGTGAACGCCATAAAAAGAATCTGGACTTCCGCTAATTTCTTTAAGATTGTCTTCAATGGCATTTTGAAAATCTTTCTCGCCCTTCATTGCGCAGTAACCGCCGAGCGGAATTAAAGAAAGTCTATAGTCCGTTTCCCCAAACTTGTGATGTAAAAGAACTGGTCCCATTCCCACAGAAAATGCTTCAACTTTTACGCCAAAAATTCTTGCAGCAAAGAAATGCCCCAGTTCGTGAAAAAATACAAGAAATCCAAGTCCAAGTATGCCTATAAGAATTGTCATTTATTTTCCAAAAATTTTAGTGCTTCACTTCTTGCTTTTTTGTCGGCTTCAAAAACTTTTTCAAGACTGTCTGCTTCTTCTTCCCAGTTCATTTCGATTGTGCGCCTTACAATTTCGGCAATTTGCATATAGGAGCATTTTTTGTTTAGAAAAGCGTTCACGGCAACTTCATTTGCAGCGTTAAATGCAATTGTGTACGAGCCATTTTTTTCTGCACAAGTGTATGCGTATTTTAGCAAAGGAAATGAATCGAAGCGTGGCTTAAAAAAAGTCATTTCTTTGTCAAAAAGTTCAAATTTTTCAAGATAATTTTTTGTGTTTTCAGGCCACTTAAGCGCACTCAGAATTGGATGCCGCATATCAGGATTTGAAATTTGCGCATAAAGCATTCCGTCGTTTGTTCTGACTAAAGAGTGAATTAAACTTTGCGGATGAACCACAACTTTTACCTTCGAAACCGGCAGATTAAAAAGTCTGCAAGCTTCAATTACTTCAAGCCCTTTATTTGCAAGAGTTGAACTGTCAATTGTAATTTTTGGTCCCATATTCCAAGTTGGATGATGAAGAGCCTGCTCAAGCGTAACTGATTTGAGTTCTTCGTCCGAGAAATTTCTAAACGGACCGCCGCTCGCTGTAATTACAATTTCGTCAATGTTTGATTTTCCGCACTGATTTATAAGATTAAAAACTGCCGAATGTTCCGAATCCACTGGAATTATATTTACGCCGTTTTGAGCTGCAATTTTTTTTACTAAGGGCCACGCCATTACAACAGTTTCTTTGTTTGCAAGTGCCAAATTTATCTTATTTTCAAGGACTAAAACTGAAGGTTCCAAACCTGCCGCGCCTGCAATTCCGTTTACTGCAATGTCAGCGCCCGAAGATTTTATAAGTTTTTTGATTCCTTCAATTCCGTCTTCGCAAAATAAAGTCCCTTCACAATTAAATTCTTTGCAAAGAGAAGCTAACTTTTCTTTTTTACTAAAGCAAGAAAGTCCGCAAATTTCAAAATCACTGCTCATATTCCGAACAATGTCAATTGTTTGCGAACCTATCGACCCTGTGCAGCCTAAAATCAGAATTCTTTTTTTCATAAATTCCCGGCTTAAAAATTGTAGAAAATAGAAATTAAGAGGTAAAAAATTGGTGCTGACATCAAAAGAGAATCTATTGAATCAAGTGCGCCGCCTCTGCCAGGAACAATGTGACCACTGTCTTTTACGCCAACTGAGCGCTTAAAAACTGACTCAATTAAGTCTCCTACAATTGAAGAAAATGCAAGAATAAATCCAATTACAATGATTTTTACAATTGAACCTTCAAAAACTTCCGGCCAAATAAAGTACGAAAGAATTCCGCCACAAATAGAACCTAAAAATCCGCCTGCAAAACCTACAATACTTTTGTTTGGACTTGCTTTTATAAATCCACGGTTATTTTTTCCAAAAAGAACCCCAAAAAACCATGCAAGCGAATCGCAGAAAAATACCATAAACAAAAAGCAAGCAATTAGCGGAGTAGTGTAGTTGTAAGTTTCAGTTCTAAAAAACGAAAGTCGCGAAATAAAGGAGGCTAAATATCCGCAGTAAAGTATAACAAAACTTGAAAAAACTATTCTACTGTTTGATTCTTCGAAGCCTTCAGATTGAAAAAGTTCCGCAGACATTGTAATCAAAATTGTTGCAATCAGTGTGTAAGTATAAATTTCTGAACCAATAGAAAAATTTGTTTTAAAAATCCACTCAATCAAAGAATAAATCATTCCAGAAAAAGGAACCGCAGCACTCATCGTAACAACAAAGGCTTTTGGCAACAGAGAATATTTTTTTGAAAACATATCAAAAAGTTCTATTGCACCAGCCACAGAAAAAAGGCAAACCAAAAGATGCAGGGCTAAATGATTAAAATACGGAAGCCACACAATAAAAATGATGAATGGAATTCCTAGTGTAAAAATCAATATTCTTTCTAAAAGTTTACTCATTGAGATACAGCTCCAAATCTTCGCGTTCTATTTTGAAATTCGATTAAACTTTCTTCAAAATCACAGGTTTTGTAATCCGGCCACAACTTATCCGAAAAAACAAATTCTGAATAAGAAGACTGCCAAAGTAAAAAGTTACTCAGCCGTTTTTCTCCACCGGGTCTGATAATTAAATCAGCGTCAGGAAAATCTTCAAAATCAATCATTTCGCTTACAAGATTTTCATTTATGTCATCAGGTTTCAACTGATTTTTTTCAACTTTACGGGCAATCTTTTTCATACATTCAACTAAAGATTCCCTTCCGCCATAATTTATTGCAAGGCAAATTGTAAGTCCTGTAAAAGAACTTGTTTCGTTTTCAACTTTTTCAATATCGTTTTGAATTTGAGAAGGAAGTTTTTTTACATTTCCAATAATTTTTACACGGATTTTATTTGCCTTGTAAAAATCAAATTCCTGAGTTAAATGTTTGTGAATAAGACCCATTAGAAAAGAAACTTCATTTTCTGTTCGCTTCCAGTTTTCTGTTGAAAAAGCATAAAGAGTCAAATATTTTAAGCCAATATCAGACGCATATTTGGCAATTTCTTTTGCTCTTTTTAGACCTTCACTGTGTCCGAAAGTTCTGTTTTGATTTTGAAGTTTTGCCCATCTGCCATTTCCGTCCATAATTATACCAACATGAATTGGCAGATGACTTTTATCTAATGAGTTTTCCACGAAAGTTTATTCCATTATTTCTTTTTCTTTTGCTTCGTAAACTTTGTTGATTTCTTCAATATATTTGTCAGTCAACTTCTGAAGTTTGTCAGTTTCGCTTTTAAGCTGATCTTCTGTAATTTCGCCGGCTTTCTGCTGCTTTTTTAGGTCATCATTTCCATCGCGACGTATATTTCTGACTGTTGTTCTGTAGTTTTCTGCAGTTGCCTTTGCCTGTTTTACAAGTTCCTTGCGACGGTCTGCTGTTAGAGGCGGAATTGCTATTCTTATTACCTTTCCATCATTGCTTGGATTCAATCCGAGTTCTGCTTTCTGAATAGCTTTCTCGATTGCGCTGATAAGTGATTTGTCAAAAGGAGACACAACAATCATTCTTGCTTCTGGAATTGAAATTGTTCCCACCTGATTTAGCGGAGTAGGAGTTCCGTAGTAATCAACACGGACTTTGTCAAAAATAGAAGCACTCGCGCGTCCTGTTCTGATTGTGTTATATTCTTCTTTTAACGCATTTACTGTTTTTTCCATACGGCTTTCATTGTCTGCCATAATGTCCTCCAGAATTATAAAAATTTTTATATAAGAATAGTAATATACTTACTAAGATTTTACAAATTAAAATTATTTATAGTTAAGGGTCGTTCCCTTAAGTTAAGCAAAAACTTTACAAAATTATTCAGACTAAAAAAAATCTGTAAATTTATAAAATCAAAATGACGGTTTAAAGAAAATTTAAACCGTCATTTCTCTTTGAAAAAGAATTATTTTCCTAAAAGTACAAGTTTTACTGCGTCAAATTCAAGTTTTGCACCAACAGCCTTTGAAATTTCATCAAGCTTTGCAGAAACAGATTTTTTGTCATCTTTTACAAACATCTGGTCAACAAAGCAAATTTCGCTCAAATGCTTATTGATTTTTCCTTCAAGAATTTTTTCTTTTGCAGCTTCTGGTTTAGATGCAATTTTTTCATCCTGATCCATCTGAGCTTTAAAGATTTCCTTCTGCTCGTCGATGTAAGACTGTGGAACATCAGCTTTTGTTGTGTAAGCTGGTGTAAAGGCAGCAAGGTGCATACAACAGTCGCGTGCAAATTCTTTTACTTTGTCATCTGTTGAACCCTTAATAACAACAACGCCAGCAGTCTTAAAGTCTGTGTGGATATAAGTACCAACAGAAGAATTTTCAGGAATATCAATAACCTGAACCTTGTAAAGAGACATATTTTCACGAGTTCTTGTAGCAAAATCAAGAAGAACGTCAGAAAGCTCTTTTTCAACCTGTGTGTATCCTTTCTCAAAAATCAAATCGAGAATTTTTTCACCACATTTGATAAAATCATCATTTTTTGCAACGAAGTCTGTTTCACAGGTAAGTTCAATTATTGCAAGCTTATTTCCATTCTGACGGATAAAAATTCTTCCTTCAGCAGTAACTCTTTCAGCGCGTTTTGCAACTGCTGCGAGTCCTTTTTCTTTTAGAAGTTTTGCAGCTGCATCAAAGTCACCGTCTGTTTCAACGAGAGCCTTTTTGCAGTCCATCATGCCTGCACCTGTCTGTTCACGCAGGTTTTTTACCATAGAGGCTGTAATATCCATTATAAAACTCCAAATTTAGTTGTTGTAAATTTTATCTTCGTCGATGAAATCCTGTTCATCTCTTTTGTCGGCTTCAATATCTTCTTCCTTTTCTTCTGTAGGAGTGTAGTTAGAGTAGTCAACAATTTCTTTGTCTTCTTCTTTTGTAGAAGCATCTGTAGTTACATCTTCATCGTTGAGAGTTTCAACAATCTTAAGTCCCTGTTCATTGTCTGCTTCAAGAACTGCATTTGCAATGATTGATGTAAAGAGGGTGATTGCGCGGATTGCGTCATCGTTTCCAGGAATAGGGAAGTCAATTCCTTCTGGATTACAGTTTGTATCAACAACAGCAATAATAGGAATTCCCATTCTGTGAGCTTCAGCAACGGCAATCTGTTCCTTGTGTGTGTCAATAATGAAAACAGCACCAGGAAGTTCTTTCATATCTTTAATTCCACCGTAGTTCTTAAGAAGCTTATCTTTTTCCTTGAGTTTATTTGCGATTTCTTTCTTTGTGAGTTTGTCGAAAGTACCGTCAACTTCTTCTTTTTCGATTTTCTTTAAGCGAAGAAGTGACTTTTTAATTGTAGTAAAGTTTGTGAGTGTTCCACCAAGCCAGCGGTTGTTTACATAGTACATTCCACAGCGTTCAGCTTCTTTTGCAATAGCCTGCTGAGCCTGCTTCTTTGTTCCTACGAAAAGAACTGACTTTCCTGAAGAGGCAACTTTGCGAATTAATTCGTAGCTGTCTTTAATTGCAGTAATTGTTTTCTGCAAATCGATAATATGGATTCCATTGCGCTCTGCGAAGATGTACTTCTTCATGCGAGGATCCCAACGTTTTACCTGATGTCCGAAGTGAACTCCAGACTCAAGCAGATTTTTCATGGTTACAACTGCCATGACATTCTCCTTCACCGGAAAAACTTAAGTCTTTACCACTAATATAAAAATAATGGTAGCTTAAAGCTCTTCCCCTAACCTTAATTCTCGTAGCTGTAAACAGCCCGGATAATTACGTAACAACAAAAGTCAGCAAACAGCCTCAATTTCGTTGCCCGGCAAAAATTTAGAAATTTTCATTTCCAAAATAATTTTGCTCGGTCAAGATATCATATAATTCAAAAATAGGCAAGCCGATTATAGAACTCTCGGTTCCTTCTATTTTTTTTATGAATCTTGAACTGAGTCCCTGAATTTTATATGCACCGGCTGCATCGTGCCATTCGTAAGTGTTAAGATACCAGTTGATTTCTTCTTTTGTCATTTCTTTAAAAGTTACTTTGTTAACGCTTGTTCTTGTGCTGAGTTCCTGAATATTTCCGTTAAAAAGAGCAATCGCTGTAATAACTTTATGTGTTTTTCCCTGAAGAGTTTGCAGAGTTTCTCTTGCTTCTTCCAGACTTTTTGGTTTTCCAAACGCTTTGTTATGAAAAATAACCATTGTGTCAGCACCTAAAATCCAGCAGGATTCTTTTTCGATGGAAACTATTTTTGCTACGGCTCCAACTTTTTGAGACGCAAAATATTCAGGCACCTTTTCCAATTCCATATCGCTGGGAATTTTTTCATCAAAATTTGAAGGATAAACTGTAAATGGTAGATTTAGTTTTTTTAGAATTTCCTGTCTTCTAGGTGAAGCAGAGGCTAAAATTATTGGTTCCATATTTTTTATTTTTCCTTATGCAAGGGGAGACTGGATTTTTTTAGATACCTTCAATCTAAAATCAATCAAAACTAAAATCAATCTAAAATTTTATTTTTTTTAAGGGTATCTGTTTTTTTAGTTTTAAAAATCAGCATAAAAATTGAATCACGCTTTGAAATCTGATTGACAAATTAAACTTTTAAAACTAATGTAGTCGCATAAAATTTGTAAATTTTTGAGAGATTAGCTCAATTGGATAGAGCGTTGGCCTCCGGAGCCGAAGGTTGTGGGTTCGATTCCCGTATCTCTCGTTACAAAAGCCGGTCTGTTCAGAGGTTAATCACGGAGCAGAACCGGCATTTTTTTTATTTTGCAGTATCTGTAGATTTGCTTGAAGAATCTGAACTTTGAAGTGTTTTTAGAAGTTCCAAAGCTCTTGTTCTTACAGGTGTTACATATCTGTAGTTTGTTGCAATTTCGCTTATAGACTGAATCATTGCGCTTTTATCCTGAACTGTAGGAGCAAGTTTTTCGTATGCAATAAGAATTTCCAATGCAAGAGAACTTGTAGGATTGAGTGCAGCATACTTTTTGTGAACAAATTCAATAAGTGCTACAACTTCGTCATTATCATTTATTCCGATGTTTCCTAATGAACGGATTGCAGCAGTAACAACCATAGGTTCTCTATCATCTTTTGCAATTGTGTAGAGAGTGTTTTTTGATTCTTCTGTTGGAATTTCTCCAAGAAGATCGCAAGCCTTTGCTCTTATGTCAGGGAAGTTGTTCATAAGTCTTCCATTTGTTCTTGACTGAGTTGTAATTCCTTCTCCAGCAAGTCCGCTTAGAGCACTTACCATATCTGCTGATTGTCTTCCGCTTGAAACTGCATTTTCCAGGTAACTGAGGGCTACAAGTTTGTTTTCGTAGTCGTCTGAACTTGCGAGTTCTGTAATAATAACATCTTCCACATTGCTTAAATATTCATCTTCGACTGTGGTTTCCGAACGGTTTGCGCTTTTTACAGTCTGAGTTTGTGCGAATGAAATGCTGGCCAATAAAGCGAAGCCTGTCACGAAAAGAATTTTTTTTGATGAATTCATTTTTTTTCCTCCTAGGAAAGTTCTTTTGTAATTTTTTATTTTCAGGCTTGACTCTATCTCATTCCGTTAAAAAACGAATAAAACCAGCCTTAAAGCATTTATAGTTATTCTATTGAATCTTTAAAAAGATTTTAGAATTTTGAATTTCTTAAAATGTCGAAAATAATTTTTTTTTGTTTGATTTTAAGATTCCACAAATTTAATCCTGCAGGGACGGAAGATGAAGCTTGAATCCGTCAGCAGTTTTGTAAAATGTATAAAAAACAATATCTCTGTTTTCTTTATCGTCAACTTGAACTGCTTTTATTAAAGATTCTGTTTCGTAGCGAATTTCATCAATTCTGTAACCCTTGTGTGATGGAAGAAAAATGTGAATAAAGTAATCGCGAAGCGAAGTCAGTCTTATGTTCTTGATTGGAAGGCGTGATGAAGCAACCTGCAGATTTCCTCTTTTTGACCAATAGTTAATACTTTCGTCATCAAGATAAGTTTCCCAGCTGTTGTAATCCATCTCTTCCATAACAAGATTCAGTTCGCTGATTATCTTAAGAATTTTTGTTTTGTCGCTGTTAAAAATATCATAACTAACCGCAACATTTGAAGTTGAACGCTCGTATTCTTCTTCTTCGGCGCTTTGTTCGTGTGTTTCAGCAAGTTCTACAACAGGTTCTTCAGAAATGTCTTCTGTTATTAAGGCATCTTCTTCATTTTGCTGCAGAATTTCCTGATTTACAGTTTCTGTCTGCTCCACATTTGTTGTTTTGCAGGAAAAAATCATAAAGCTCAAGACCAATGATAAAATTAAGTAAATTCCTTTCATATTTTTATACTAATACGATAAGTCTTTTTGGTCAATTTTTAGTTGTTAAAAAAAAACTTATCTGCTAGATTTAGAGCCGGTTTTGATTTTTTTTACTGACGTTTTTTATTTAAGTCTTTAAAGGGAGGAAAAAATGGCACTTGCTTTATTTCCGGGATCCTTTGATCCGCCAACTTTAGGTCATTTGAACATAATAGAAAGAACCAGCCGGATTTTTGATAAAATTGATGTTGTTGTTTCTGTAAATCCGGATAAAAATTATCTTTTTTCGGAAGAAGAAAGATTTTATATGCTTACAGAACTTACTAAAGATTTTCCGAATGTTTGCGTGCATACCTGGAACGGACTTATTGTTGATTACTGCAAAAAGGTTAAGGCAAATGTGCTTTTGCGTGGAATTAGAAATTCTATGGATTTTGCTTATGAATTTGATCTTTCGCTTATAAATCATTCTTTGGATAACTCAGTTGAAACTTTATTTGTGCCTACTGAACAAAAATATTTTCTTATACGGTCAAGCAGCATAAAGGAAGTTGCAAAATATCACGGAGATATCAGTAATATGGTTCCGCCGCTTGTAGAAAAAATGATTGCTGAAAAATACCGTCAGTAAACTTCGAGTTTTTTTATTTAATTTGACAAAAAGCGAAAATTTGTCATTTTTTTAATTGACAAATCAATTTTGATGTTTATATAATGTTGACATCAATTAGGAATCTGTATTATTATATGCAACGTTATACAGAATACTAAATTTATAGCGAGGGATATAATTATGGCAGTACCTAGATCAAAAACATCAAAAGCCGTTACTAAGAGAAGGCGCGGTGTTAATATGCATCTTGATACACCACATCTTGTTGCATGCAGCAACTGTGGAAACCTTGTTCTTCAGCATCATGTTTGCCAGAAGTGCGGTTTCTATCGTGGTCGTCAGGTAATTACACCAGAAGTTAACGGTTAAAATTAAGGTTTAACCTTAGCTTTTCTACTTAAAAAAAAGCGGTAAAATCCTAGGAGAAGGAAATGGACGAATTATTTGAAAAAATGCAGAAACTTATTGCTGAAAAACTTGATCTTGATCCAGCAAAAGTAACAATGGAAGCATCTTTCCGTGGTGATTTAGGTGCAGACAGCCTTGATACTTACGAATTAGTTTATGCAATCGAAGAAGAAATGGGAATTCAGATTCCTGATGAAAAGGCTAATGAGTTTGAAACAGTAAAGGATGCTTACGACTTCATTAAGTCTCAGCAGCAGTAATTTTTGAAATTTCTAAGAAATTTTGAGGAAGCACAGTTTTTTTTGACTGTGCTTTTTTTTTGCTGAATTGAACTTATCTGGTAAAATTTGCATTTTTTAGGTGAGTACAAATTGATTGATAAAAAAATATTAGAATCAGGCTTAAAAAGTCATATTTTTCAAAATTGCCTGGTAAGAATTTCGATTTTTACTTGGCTTAGTAAACTTTATAATTGTTTTTTATGAGAGGAATTATGAAAGACCATGAAATTTCTTATGACCGCATCTCGAGGCTTCACGAGTTTTGTAAAGATGTAAATATTTCTTTTCATTCGTACACTCTTCTTGATTTGGCGTTTCATCACAGATCGTATTCAAATGAAAGTGTTCAGTACAAGCATTTAAATAATGAAAGACTGGAATTTTTGGGAGATAGTGTGCTGGGACTTGTTGTTGCTGACTATCTTTACAATGATATGGAAGAATCTCAGGAAGGCGAACTTGCAAAAATTAAGGCAACTGTTGTTAGTGAGGCAGTTCTTTCTGTTATTTCGCTGGAAAAACTTCATATAGATAAATATTTGGTTCTTGGTCGTGGGGAAGAAAATACTGGCGGGCGTACAAAAAAAGCGATTCTTGCTGATGCAATGGAAGCGGTTATAGGTGCGCTTTATCTTGATTCGGGATTTAAAGTTGCACAGCGTTTTGTACTGAATTATCTTGTTCCTGAAATTAAAAAAGTGCAGAGGCATAGGGGAATTAAAGATTACAAGAGTCTTCTTCAGGAATATTATCAGAAGGTTTCAAAAGAAGCGCCTATTTATCATTTGGATCTTGAAACAGGACCTGAACATGCAAAAACTTTTTTTGTTTCTGTAAAACTTGGTGACACAATTTATGGACCGGCAAAGGGAAATAGTAAAAAGGAAGCAGAGCAGAATATTGCAAAGGATGTTTGTGATTATTTAGGGGTTGATGAAAATAAATAAATTTTTTTCTAAAAAAATAAGTTTTTCT
>CAZXCR010000006.1:0-6575 GCA_964639315.1 uncultured Treponema sp.
CGCGCGCGAGTTACCAATAGAATTTCTTGTCGAGAAAAAAAATCTCGCGTCTGTTCACTATGCCTGGTAGTTTCGACAGGCTCAACCACCGGAACTTTTATTCCTGCTCAACTTCGTCTTCAAGTTCGCTTGAATTTAACAGTTCCCTGGCAGTTTGCTCGTCTTTTTCAAGAACATTCAGTTTTACGCTGAACATTGTGTCTGGTAAGCCCGAAGTATTTCCAAAAATACCGCTTAAATTTTGTGTTTCAGCGTAACTCGGAATTCCTGCAGAATAAAGCAGACTTTGAAGGATTTTGCATTTTTGCATTGAAGAAATTGTTTCGAGTACAACGGAATTTTCTCCATCTTGAGTTCTTTTGAAAAAATTCTTTTCGTAACTGGAATTTTCTTCAGTTGCGTCGCCACTTTCTTTGTTTTCGGCGTTAAAATCTCTGCCTCTTGCGGCTTCCACAATTTCTTTTAATCCAGGCTCTTTTTTATGAATACGGCGCCAAATCCGCGAAATCCACAAAAGTATTAGGAGAACAAAAAATAAAATTAAAACAGCAATGTCTTTGTTGCTAAGAGTTTCAGTCATAAGGCGATTATGAATCAAGAAGCTAATTTAGTCCACACGTTTTTAAATAGGTTTTTTAGAGGACTGGTAAAATCAGCTAAAATTGAATCTTTGCCAGGTTACCAGGCCTCTTTAATCAGATTTTTTATTTTTTTATAAGACTTTGTTCTCTTTGGTCTACAAGAATTTTTTGAATTTCTGCAATGTACATTGTGTGAAAATCGTTTTTGCGGTAGTTCTTGTCGCAGATGATAGGGTCTGTAAAACAGTTTGCATCAAGTTCCTGCGCATAAAGTTTTTTGCAGATAAATGCAATTTTTGCCTGTTTAATCCACGGTGTGTAGTTCATATATTCTACGTCAAGTTTGCACTGCTTTATTTTGTCTTCGTTTCTTCCTGAATGAGAACCGCAGTAGTTAAGGGCGTTTTTGTATTTTTCGCCAAGAACGCTTAAGCTGAAAGTTTCGCCTGAATCAATAATTTCTTTTGTAAAGCGGGTAGGTCTAATGTAAATAGTTGCGACTGGTTTGTTCCAAAGAATTCCCATTCCGCCCCAAGACGCGGTCATTGTGTTTACGCGCCCTGTAATGATTTTTCCTTCTTCGTCTGTGCTTGTGGTGCAGGCGGTAACAAGCATCCAGTCTGTGCCAATCATTTTAAATACATTTTCATTAAGCTGTTCAGGTTTGATTACTCTTATCATAATTTTTCTCCTCGTAAGGTAAGTTACTTAATAAGCGTCGATTGAGCCTGTCGAAATCAAACGACTATTACTGATAAAATTTTCTGTTAATAAAAAATCTATTTCTTAACAAGAAGACCGCGAGTTTGTCGCTTGCAATAAACTCGTTAGCAGGCGAAGCCTGCGGCTTTCTTATCAAGAATTCCGCAATAAACTAAAAAGTCTGCTTTGTCCAGTCAAGAATTCTTTCTTCAAGACTGCGTGGATTTTCAACTGCAGTGCTTGTACTTTCGGTAAGGTAAGGAATTATAACCCGGTCTTTTATGTTCGGCCATTGGTAGGGCAGAATGTATGGCATTGTTATAAAATTTTCTGCCGGAAGATTTCCCAAAAGTTTTCTGTAATACGCCGGATAAACTTTTTCATTTACATTTTTTACGCTAGAAAAGCCGCCTGCAATCCCAAAATTGCTTGTGTCCAGCTTCATATTTTGCGTGCGTTCAATTAAAGACTTTTGCGTTTCTTCTTTTACAAGCCACGCGATGAATTTTTCAGCCTTTTTTACGTTACTGGAATTTTTGTAAATTCCTAAAGAAATTAAATTGTCTTCGATTGGAATTTTTTGATCTTTTTCAATCCAGCGGAAAGTTAAATTTTCTGTTTGCGTGTCTGCGAGCGTAAAAAATTCGTTACTCGGCATATAGGCAAAAAGGCATCTTTCGCTCGCAACCTGGCGGTATTTTGGCATATAAAGGTAGCGGAACTGAAAGTTTTGCTCAGTTGTAGTGTCTGTATTGTTTTCGATTGTCCAGTTTTTTATAAAACTTACGGCGTTTTGCATTGCATCTTTGTTCCATAAAAAACTGTTGCCTTTTTCGCGGTAAGAAGCGCCATAAAGTTTTGTTACAAAATATAAAAATTCCGAATCCCAGCTTGGCGCGTAACCCATTGCCGTGAATGCACCGTTTTTATTCTGCTTGTTGAACGAAAGGGAAATTTCCTTGATTTGTTCAAGATTTAGAAGATGGTCACTTTGAATTAAATTTTCATTTCGGCGACTGTAAATTATTGCAGGTAGATTGAACGAAATTGGAATTAAGTACTGCCGGTCGTTCATTTTTCCATAATCAATCACCTGACTGTAAAAAGATGAACGAGAAATGCTTCCTTCTTCAAAGAGATAGTCGAGGGGTTTAAAATATTTTCTTGTGTTTGAATTTTTTAGCCACGGACCAATTACAATGTCTGGTTCAATTTCGTCTTTTGCTGGAGGAAGAGAATTTGCCGGTTCTACTTTGTAAACAACAACGGCTTGGGCATCTTCGTAAAGCGAATTGTAAAATTCCACGTAGGAAACAATTTGTGCGTCGTCGGTCCAAATAATCAGCTGATTTTTATTATCTGTGCTGCACGAAAAAAAAACTGTTAGTAAAGCGCAGGCACAGATAACAAAAAGTGAATTTTTAGCGTGCCATTTCGTCTGCTGTTTCGTAGATTGTTTTGTAAGCAAGCTCAATTTTGTCCTCTTCTATGCTTGAAAATGCAACGCGTAAAGTGTGCTCATCAATAGCAATTGTTCCAATTCCTTTTTCTTTGAGCAGTTTTTGCCTTAAATCTTCAGCATTCAGATTGTTTATGTGGAAAGCCATAAAATATCCAGAATTAAATGGAAGCGCATAAAGTTCTTTGCTTTGGTGAGTGTTTACAAAATTCTTTACAAGATTATAGCGTCTTTTTAGAATTTCGCGGAATTCAGCCTTTTGCTCTTCAAAACCGCTATCTTTGCCAGCTTCGAGTAAAATTGACTGTGGAACTGTAGATGAGCAAGAAACTGAAGAACGAATTGCTGCCATAAGTTTTTTTACAAGTGCATCGTACTGTTCCTCTGTAAAACCTTTGCATCCAAAAGTTAAGAAGCCGCATCTAAAGCCCCAAACAAAATCTTCTTTTGTAGGACCATCGATTTTTGCTGCAAGAACATTTTCGTGCAAGTCGCACAAATAAGCGAACAAAGACTGCTTTTCAATATTATCTTCGTAGTCAAGACCAAAGTAAGCGTCGTCGCACCAAACCATAACTTTTGTGCCGTTTTCTGCAAGTTCTTTTATGATTGAAACGATTTTTTTTGCTTCGTCAACTGTAGGACTGTAACCAGAAGGATTCTGAGGGAAGTTTAAAATTACGCGTACTGAACCGCTTTTTGCTTCTTCTTTTAAAGTTTTTTCGAGACCTGAAAGATTGAATTTTCCGTCAGCAAACATTGGAAACTGTACAAACGGCGCATTGCGTCTTGCACCAGCGATTAAAACGTAATTGTCCCAAGAAGGATTTGCTGCAATTAATGATTTTGTTTCGTCAAGAAAAAGATCTGCTAAATAAGAAATGCCAGCTGTAAGCCCTGGAACTACAACGGGAAGTGAAAATTTTTTATCTTTGAGCAGCGGATTTTTTTTAATAAGTGAATTTTTCCAGTTTTCGCGCAAGTCTGGATTACCAGCGGTTGGCGCATAAGCTACAAGACTTCTTGAATCAAGTGAAGGTACAATTTTTTGAACGGCCGGAAGAATTGCAGGTTTTCCATTTATAACCGTCATTCCAATTGTTCCGTTGGCAGTTTTTCCCAGTTTTTTTGCTTCTCCGCTTTGAGCAATAATTCCCTTTGGAAAGTAAAGTCTTGTTCCAAGATCAGACAACAAGGCACCTGCTGTAGTGCCGGAAAGAATTTGATTTAATTCTTGAGCTAATGGATTTATCATAATGCAAGTAGTATCTAAAAATCGTTATTTTATGTCAAGAAATTTGGCTTCGTTTTGCAGCTGTTTTGCATAATTATACAACTAGAATGAATAAATATAATTTTTTTTTGGAGCGTACTTTTTTACTTGCGACCGGCCTTGCAGGGCTTCCGCTTTCGCTCCGGTGTTTTTGCTTCGCAAAAACACTTACCTTCGGCAACCCTTCCAGTCCGGGCTATGCTTTTCTATTGAAGAAAAAATTTTGTTTCTAGCGAGCTAAAAAAACATAGCCCCGGCTGTAAGTGCCCGCCAAAGGCGGGTTCTAAAATAACTTGAAAACGAAAGTTTTCAAGTTATTTTAGAATGGAGTGCAAACGGAACACTGAAAGACGGGTAGCGTAAAAAAAATTTCTGCCTGAAAGAAATAAAATTTTGCTAAAAAAAGAAAAATTCGCTCCAAATTAAAAAAATCACTCCTCATAGGCAAAGTAAACCGCAACTTGCGCTAAACTCGACATCTAATGGAAATATCAATATAATCAAAGGGATTTTTATTTTGAGGAATTAAAAATGGATAAGGTTATTACAAAGGCTGAACTTGATGAATGTTCGGAATATATTAAAAATTGCCGCACTGAAGTTGAAAAGCGGATTGTTGGTCAAAAGGAAATTATTGACGGAATTTTAACTGGTTTGATTGCCGGTGGACACGTTCTTTTAGAGGGAGTTCCGGGACTTGCAAAAACTCTTGCGGTAAAAACTTTTGCTGATGTTTCGGGTTTGGAATTTAAGAGAATTCAGTTTACTCCAGATTTGCTGCCGGCGGATGTTTCTGGAACTTTGATTTATCAGCAGGGAAGCGGAACTTTTTCTGTTCGCAAGGGTCCGGTTTTTGCGAATCTTGTGCTTGCTGACGAAATTAACAGAGCGCCTGCAAAAGTTCAGTCTGCTTTGCTTGAGGCTATGGCGGAACATCAGGTTACAATTGGCGAACAAACTTACAAACTGCCTGAACCTTTTTTTGTTCTTGCTACCCAGAATCCTATTGAGCAGGAAGGAACTTATAATCTGCCAGAAGCTGAACTTGACCGCTTTTTGCTTAAACTGATTATTTCTTATCCTTCGCCTGAGGAAGAAATTGAAATTGTACGTTCAAATGGTAAATTTGCTGAGGTTGCGCTTAATAAGGTTTTTAACGAAACTTCTTTACAAAAATGTCGCAGTGCAGTTGAAGCAATTACGGTTGATGACAAAATTCTTGCTTACATTGTTTCCATTGTAAATGCTACTCGCCCTAGTGTTAGTGTTAAAGAAAAGCATCTTTCTTTGAGCGCGGTTAACCACAAAAACGATTTGCAGCACTACATTGCTTTTGGTGCTTCGCCTCGTGCAGGAATTGCACTGCTTAAGTGTGCAAAGGTTAGCGCACTTTTTGCTGGAAGAAGTTTTGTTTTGCCAGAAGATGTGCAGTCGGTTGCAAAATCTGTTTTGCGCCACAGACTTGTTCTTAACTATGAGGCTGCTTCTGATGAAGTGAGTGCAGACGATCTTATTTCTAAGATTGTTGATCTTATGCCGGTTCCGTAATTTTGATTCTTAGAAAATTTAAAAAATCAGGAAGAAAGCGTGGATAAGCATAAGTTATCTAAAAAAGCCAGTTTGCTGCATTTGAGTTCACTTACTTTGGCTTCTGGAATGAAAACTGGAAATTTTAAGTCTCTTTATCGCGGGCAGGGAATTGAATTTAGCGGAGTGCGCGAATATCTTGCAGGAGATGATGTGCGCTCAATTGACTGGAATGTTACTGCGCGAATGGCCAAACCTTTTGTAAAAATGTACGAAGAAGAGCGGGAACTTGATGTTTTTTTAGTTTTAGACAAATCCCTTTCGATGAATACAGGTTCTGGCAGACAGTCCCGGCAGGAAACCGCTTTAGAATGTGCTTCTTTGCTAACTTTGGCTTGCCTTCATAACTCGAGTCCGGTTGGGGCGGTAAGTTTTGATGGAAAAATTACTTTTAGTTGCAGTCCAAAAGCTGGAAAAACGCACGCAATGATGTTGCTTTCTCAGTTTGATAAAACGGAAACAAAGGCCACTGTGGGGTCTGCATTGAACAATGCCTTGCACGGAGCGGAAAAACTTCTTCGCAAAAGCACAATGGTGATTGTAATTTCGGATTTTAGAACTTCCGGCTGGGAAGATTCGTTTGCCCGCCTTTGCCAAAAAAATGACGTAATTGCAATTAGAATTACAGACGCTTTGGACGAAAGACTTCCGGCTGTAGGTTCAGTGCCATTCGTTGACCCTGAAACAAATTACAGCGTGGTTCTTCCTACATCATCAAATAAATTTTTAAAAATCTGGCGCAAAGACAATGAAAAGCGTCTTGAAACGTGGAAAACTGAATGTTTACGGCACGGAGGAATTCCGCTTTGCATAAGCACTTCTTCAGATTGCGCAGGTGAACTTATAAAATTTTTTACAGGACGGGAAATTCGCTGACTTTCATTGTGCGAAATGTGATGTGCGGAATTTGGCGAGTTGACCGCGGTTTGCGTCACGTAACTTGCGGAATGCAGTGAGTTGACCGCAGTTTGCG
>CAZXCR010000006.1:6675-15229 GCA_964639315.1 uncultured Treponema sp.
ACCGCGGTTTGCGTCACGTAACTTGCGGAATGCAGTGAGTTGACCGCAGTTTGCGAACCGAAGCCGGCTGCCCGTACAGCGTTTTTTTTGTAAAAATTTGTCGTAAAAAATGTCCTTGAACTTTGGAGAAAAATAGATGAAAAAAATTCTTTTGGCACTTGCAGTTTTGCTTTTTGCCTTTGCTCCTTCATTTTCTGATGAAATTCCAGAAGTGGAACTTGAAAGCGTAAGTCAGATTATGGTTCCGAAAGAAATTTTTATTGGCGATGCCGGTCAGCTTCAATATTCATTTAGAACACAGGCAGACTTTTTTGCTTTTTTAGATCCGTCGCTGGTTTCTGAAAATGAGTTAAAACTTAACTTTGAAAATTTTGATTTTTTAGCTGAAAAAGATTCCTGCACAATAAAAGACGCAGTTTTGTTTCGCAACGGTTCAAATTACAATCTTTGCATCACTTTAATTCCTTGGAAAACGGGCAGAATCGAATTTAGGGAATTTGATTTGTTCAGCGTTTGTTCTGGAAAAGAATCTTCAAAATTCACGCTGATGATAAAATTGAATCCAATTCAAATTCCGTCTCTTGCAGAAAAACTTGGAGTTTCAAATATTCGTGCTCCTGCTCCGCCAATCACTTTGCCGGGAACAAAATATCTTTTGTGGCTTGTAATTTTACTGGTGATTTTGTTTTTTGTTCTTGCTGCCCTGGTAATCATTAAACTTCAGAAAATCGTAAAAAAAATCAGGCTTATAAAAAATAAAATTGGATTTTACCGGAATGCGAAAAGTGTAAAGCATCGCCTGACAAAACTTTTAAAGCCAAAATTAAATTTAGACGACTCTACCTTTGCAATGGAATGGCAGAAAATTATGCGAAGTTACCTTGATTTTAGATTTGCTTCAACTTTTGCGTCTGTTACTGGGTCAAAAATCGCTTCGTACATTCAGAAAATTACTGGAAATCTTGCTGAAGGAAAAGAACTTGAGGCAATTGAAGAACTTTCTTCTATTTTTATACGCACGGATTACATTCGCTTTGCGTCAGGTTCAATAGACAGTCAACTGCTTCCAGCGGAACTTCATCAGGCAGTTTTTGCAGAAAATGAAAGAAAATCGATTGTAGAAAAATCTTTTAAGATTATAGACGTTTTTGAGCACGGCACAAATGAAAATGATGATGAAAGTAAAAATCAAAATAACAGTGCAGGGCAGGAGACTTTTGCAAAATGATAGAATTTGAAAATCCGGCAGCATTCTTTTTTCTTTTGCTGATTCCTGTTTTATATTTTTTGCGCTACATAAAAATTCTTACGCCAGTTTCGTTTCCGTTGAATTTAAGTGACTGGGGAAAAGAAAATTTTAAGTGGGAAAGAAAATTCAGAAAATTCTTGAGTGTTTTTGTTCACATTTTAGTTTTTCTAGCTTACGTTTTGCTTGTTTTTGCTTTTGCAGATCCAGTAAAGCGCAGTCAGAAAAAAGTGTATTCTTCGCGCGGTGCTGATATTATTTTCGTTCTTGACATAAGTCCTTCTATGGCAGCGCAGGATATTGGCGGAAGTAACAGAATTGACGCTAGCCGAAATGCAATTAAATTTATTGCGGAAGAAAATACCGGTTGCGAACTTGGTCTTGTGGAAATGGCGCAGAATGCAGTTATGCTAGTTCCGCCCACGATGGATAGAAAAATTTTTTTTAATCGGCTTGATTCTGTAAAAGTTGGCGAACTTGGCGATGGAACTGCAATTGGTACTGGAATAAGTTTAGCGGTTTATCATTTAGAAAAATCTACTGCGGGCAAAAAAGCAATCGTTCTTATTACTGACGGCGAAAATAATTCAGGTTCCATTCATCCGCTTACGGCAGCGCATCTTGCCAGCGAAAAAGGAATTTCGCTTTATGTGCTTGGAATTGGAACAAAGGGGACAGTTCATCTTGAATATGCTGACCCAAAAACTGGGCGCGTTTATTCAGGATTTTTTGATTCAGATTTTAACAGCGCAAATTTGGCAGCAATCGCTTCTGAAGCAAATGGAAAATATTTTGAAGTTGAATCTATGTCGGCACTTTCGCAGAGTCTTGCTTCTGTTTTAAAAGATGAAAATGTTGTGCAAACTTATCACATTCAAAGCCACGATACGCCTTTTTACTCGCAGTTTTTGATTGCGTCGCTTTTGCTTTTTGTTCTTGCGTGGATTATTAGAAGAATTTTTCTTCAGGAGATTTTATGAATTTTTCAGTCGCGCATCCAAAGGTATTTTATTTACTGATTATTTTATTTTTTGCAGTTTTATATTCAGTCTTTAAATTTAAAAAACTTTCAAAGTCTCTTGCGGAAGGTAACGAACTTCAGCGGCATACTCACGCTTTTATTAGATTTAGAAGATGTTTTGTTCTTCGCACAATTTTTCGTTCCCTGAGTATGCTGATGATTATTTTTGCTCTGGCAGGAATTTCTTGGGGAACAAATTTAGTTCCTGTGCAAAAAACCGGCAGAGCAGTTTCTATGGTTTTTGACATTTCCTACAGTATGGAAGCAGACGATGGTCCTGACGGAATGACTCGTCTTGAAGCGGCGTCAAAATATGCTCAGGAACTTTTAAATCATCTTGGTGGCACGCAAATTTCTGTGGTACTTGCAAAGGGCGACGGTTCGCTGGCAGTTCCGCTTACAGAAGATTTTGAAAGTGTAAAAACTCTGCTTCAAAATCTTTCTCCAAAGCTAATGACTTCTAGCGGAACAAGTTTGGGTGGCGGAGTTCGTTCAGCACTTTCTTCGTTTCCGGCGCAAAGTTCAGAGGCAAATTATATTTGGCTTTTTACTGACGGAGAGGAAACAGACAATTCTTTGACCGAAGCTTTAACTGATGCTCTAAAATCTGGAATTCCTGTTACGGTAATCGGATTTGGTTCAGAAAGAGAAAGAGAAGTTTTTGCTGGTGACGGAAAAACTAAGGTTAAAACAGCGCTTCGCTCAAATCTTATTGAAAAGACTATTTCATCAATCCAGAAAAAAAATATTAAGAATCGCAGAAATTTGGCGGTTCCTTCGGTAAATTATGTGGATGCAAGCGAAATGGGGTCAGCGTATAAAATTATAAGAATGCTTATGCTTGATGAGCAGGACACTTTGCTTTCTTACGAAACGCATTCTGTTTCTCATTACAGTCTTTTTATTCTGCTGGCGATTGTATTTTTGATTGCAGCGTTTCTTTTTGGTGAACTTGATATTCAGCAGGGAAAGAAAAAACTTTTGTCTTCGGTTTCCGGGGCTTTGGTTTTTGCATTTATTTTTAGCGGATGTTCGGCGCGCTCTTCTGACGGCATTAAAATTCTTGAAGGAAGCGTTAACTGGCAAAGAAAAAATTATCAGCGTTCTATTGCGGATTTTTTGGAGGCACAGAACTCGTCTTCTTTGCGCAGTGATTCGGATACAGAAAATTATGCTCTTTACGGACTTGCCACAACTTATCTTATGCAAAACGAAACTGAAGCGGCAATGGAACGTTACTCTCAGATTACGCCAGATGCTCCCGCGAGTATAAGATTTGCTATGCTTTACAATGCTGGAATTATTGCCCACCGCAACGGCGATTACGATATGGCAGCGCAGTTTTTTAAGCAGGCACTTTTAATCAACAGTTCAAGTACAAATGCAAAAATAAATATGGAACTTTCTTTGCAGGAAAATTCTGTGCAGAAAAAAGTTGCAGAAAAAAGTCAGCAGGAAGTAAATCTTGCCTCTGATGAAAAAATTCTTGAAAATGAATTATATTTGCTTATAAAAGAAGGCGAGCAGAATCAGTGGAAAAATCGCCAGTCTGATTCTGAAAGTTCTGAAAAGGATTATTAGGGAGTGAGGGGAGAGGAATTTTTTTGTTAAGATGTCGAATTTCGAGTTTAAATAAAATTTACAAAAAAGGTGAGAAATCTTAGCCCCGATTGTAGCAGCGCCGAAGGCGTTCCGGAGCGACAGCGGAGGAATGAAAGCGAATGCTGGAACTGCGGAAAGCGGGATTTCTAAAAAAATTTACTGCCGGAACGTAAAAAAAAAATTGTGGCAGGAAAAAAAATCGCTCCAAGTAAATAAAAATTGCAAAAACTCGAATTTTGACCTAAGAAGAGATTTTCCTACAAGTACACGCGCCAGTTACCAGTAGACTTTTTGTTAACAAAAAAAATTTGCACTTAACAAAAAACTTCCTTCACCCAGAGAATCTTAAAAAATGGATTTGAAAATGAATTTTAGAAAACTGAAGTTAAAAAAAACAATTTTAATTTTTTTCCTTGCAAATGTGATTTTTTCGCTCTGGGCAAGAACCCCAAGCTGGGACGAACTTAGACGACTTTCGTTTTCGCAGGGAAGTGAATATTTTTTTACGGCAACAGAATGTCCTTTTTATCTTGATATTCGTGACGTGCGCCCGGAAAATGTTCAGGTTGCGGTAAATTATCTTCCAGAAAATGTAAGTTTTGTTTCCTCAAAAAAAGAAATTCTTATGACAGGTTCAGAAAATGAACAGTACGCTTCTGGCACAAGGCTCATTGTGTGGTTCAGATTTTCTAAGCCCGGAAAATATCATTTAAGACCAATTGATGTTGTTATTAACGGCGGATTTTACAGACTCGGTTTTGCAAGAGTTGAAGTTTTTGAAAATCCGCGATTTGTTCTGCCAAAAGTTTCAGTCAAGTTTGAAAACGAAAATCTTGTTCCAAAAGGAAGAGCAAAAAATCAGTTTACAGCAAATGCCGGCGACCACGTGGTTTTTACAGTTTTTGTTCAGTACGCGGTGCATATTGACAGTTGCGTGTGGAATATTCCGGAAAATTCTCTTTTTAAGCAGATTGAGCAGTTTTCTACGCTGAATGAAAGTCAGGATGTAAAAGATTTTTCTACGGAACTTTATCCAGTTGCGGTTTTTGACTGGCAGCCGCTTATTTCAGGGAATTTTGAATTTCCAGAGATTTATGTTTCGGCAACGGCGTATAACGGTTCTTCTTACGATTTAAAAACTCCAGACTATAATTTTAAAATCAATTCTTCGGTTGCAAAATCATTAAAAAATCAGGAAAGTGAAGAAAATGTTTTTGCATACGCTTTTGAAAATCCGATTGAAGAAAATAATGCTGATTCTCAGATTGAGTATTCTGAGCAGGATTTGCAGCAACTTCTTGAACTTCATCAAAAAGAAAGACGCTCTTTCCCGGTAATAAGTGCTGCCTCAAAAGAACGCTGCGAAAAAGAAACAAGTATGGGCTTAACCCCAGAACCTTCTGAACTTAGCATTCCGCTGCTGATTATTCTTGCGTCATTTTCGGTTGTCTTTCTTGTAACTTTTGTAATATTTTTTATTTTAAAAAGAAATCAGTTTGGTGCGGCATTTTCTTGTATTTTTGTAATAACTGCGGTTGCTGCAATAATTTATGCATTTCAGTTTTCAAAAAAAAGTGCAATTTTTAAAGGCGGAACTTTAAGTCCTATTCCAGAACAAAATGTTTCTGCCAGTTCAAGTTTAAAAAGTGGAAGCGTTGCTGTAATTGTTCGCAGTGCAGGCGACTGGGTTTACATAAGGCACAACGAAACTTACGGCTGGGTTTTAAAAGAAAATCTGCTGATTATAAAATAATGGCAGTTAAAAATTAAATTCTTAGCGAGAGGTGAATAAAATGGATTTTGGAGAAATTCTCGATCAGTTTGAAAAGTCACAAAGTCAAAAAGCAAAAGACGAATTCCACAAAAAACAAAGTCAGCAAAAGTCTCACAAAAAAGCAAATGCGCCTACCGCCGAAGAAAAAGAACTTGCTGCACAAAAAAAATCTCTTGATCAGATTATTGACGAGGAAAATCAGCGGCAAATAAATCCAATGACTCTTTGGCTTAACCGATATGGCGTTGTGAATAAAGATAAAATTGCTGACGAAGCGAGCGAATCCGAAAAAATGCACAATATAAATTATCTTCGCACAATGAAGTGGGAAGCTTCAATTGATTTACATCAGCTTACAGGCGATGAGGCTTGGGCAAGGCTTGACACTTTTGTAGGAGACTGCAAGCGGCGCGGCTTAAAAAAAATTCTTATCATTCACGGAAAAGGAATTCATTCTAACGGCAGCGACCCTGTTCTTGGTCCTATGGTTAGAAAATTTATTGAGCAGGATAAGAGGCTTGGAACGAGCGGTCATCCAGACAGAAATAATGGTGGAAACGGCGCAACTTGGGTCATTATAAAATGATTTTTCTTGCAGATAAAAAGTAAAATTATTATCTTTGAGAGTGAGTTTTTTACCCTACAATATGGAAATTAAGCAATGGAAGAAGATTTATACGAAATTTTAGGTGTTTCAAAAAGTGCAAGTGCAGAAGAAATAAAAAAGGCGTATCGTAACCTTGCATTTAAATATCATCCTGACCGCAATCCTGGTGATAAAGTTGCAGAAGAAAAATTTAAGAAAATAAATTCTGCATATTCTGTGCTTGGCGACGAAGTAAAGCGCCGGCAGTACGATTCTTACGGAAGTTCTTATTCATCACAGGGAAATTCTCAAAGTTCAAATTCGTATGGTTCAAATCCATTCGGTACTTACGGTTCAGGATTTTACGGAAATTCTTCTTACTCAAACGGCCGGCGAGATCCTTTCTGGGACTTTTTTTCTAATTCTTACGACAATTCAGATTTTTGGAATGCAAATCGTGCAAAAGATTCTTCTAATGCACAAAATGAATATTCGTACACTTACACAAGCCGCAATGCAGATTTTTCAAATTCCCACTACGGAATAAAACTTTTTGGCAGCGGACTTCTTCAGGGACTTTTAGGATTTTTAGGTGCGGCTTTTTTCAGATATTTGTTCCCACTCAATTTGCTTTGTTTTGTTGCCGGCATAAGAGGATTTATAAAAGTCTTTAAGTCATTCAAATATATTGGTGCGGATATAAAAAGACACAAAAAAAATAAGTAGGTTTTAGAAAAGGATTTTAAGGAAAGGTCTAAAAATTATCTTCGTAAGGAAAATAAATTTTTAGAGATTCCTTTTGCGGTAAAAAAATTAGCGTTCGCGGAAGATTATACGACCACGATTCAAGTCGTAAGGGGAAAGTTCAACTTTAACTGTATCGCCTGGAACAATTCTGATGTAGTGTTTTCTCATTTTTCCACTAAGATGCGCAAGAATTATGTGTTTATTCTGCAGTTCTACACGGAACATTGTGTTTGGTAATGCTTCCTTTACAATTCCCTCAACTTCAATAGCTTCGTCTTTGTTAGCCACGATTCCTCCAGCAAAAAAATTTGCCTTTTAGTAAAAATATGTGTATTATTATGAACAAAACAAAATTATCTGTCAACTAAAAGAGGGCGTTATGAAGAAGGACTTTCCTGAAAAACAAAAGAAAAAGCTTATTGCACAGCGCAATGAAATCCTAAAATCTTTAGAAGGAAAAAACGAACAGCTCGAGAAATTGGGCGAAACTATAGAAACTGGTGATGAAGTTGATATTGCAACTGATACTGTTGATCGTCTTATGCTTAACAGTTTGGGCGAAGCGGATCAGCGCAGAATTATGATGATAAATCGCGCACTTGACCGCATTGCTCAGGGTACTTACGGAAGATGTTTAATCTGCGGAAAAGAAATTCCTGAAGGCAGACTTGAAGCCCTTCCTTATGCAGCGCTTTGTGTTTCGTGCCAGGCTGCAGAAGATAAGAAAAACCGCTAGATTTTTTCAAAGAAATAATTGCCGTCTGCATAGTGCGCAAGTTCTGTGTAGCCGGCTTTTTTTATGTACTCAACTGCTTCATCAAACCAAAAATCCAGAGTTTCGCAGGAGTGCGTATCAGAATTGATTGTGACCGGAACTTTATATTCACAAAGCAAATTCAAAAAGTAAGGTGAAGGATAAGGAAAATCAGTTTTGCCACGAGAAAGTCCGCCAGTATTTACTTCAACACAAATTCCGCTTTTTGCAATTGCCTTTGCAGTTGCCTTAACTTCTTTTTTGTACCAGGAATCATTTTCGTTAAAAATTGGATGACCGTAATTTTGCTTTCTAAAAAGATCTGGATGCCCTACAAAAGTAAAATTCCCTTTTTCAAGCATTTTTCTTTCATTATAAAAATATTCCTGAACTGCTTCTTTTACATTTCCATTAAAACATTTTTGAATGCCAGCCATAGTTGCCTCGTAAGAATCGTCAACTGTAAACTGACCTTTCTGGTTAACAATGTAATGAGCAGAGCCAATCAAAAAATCTGGGGAAAATTCTTTGTAATCGTCAAAATTTGGCTGGCAAATTCCTTCAATAAAATCCGCTTCAAAACCTAAAAGAATTTTTATTTTACTTTCATATTTTTTTTGCAATCTGCGGATTTCTTTAGCGTAAGCGGCCATTTCTTTTGGCTGAATATGCCAGTCGCTTCCAAACGGAAACATTGCGTGCCCTGAAAATCCAAAAATATCAAATTTTTTTTCAACTGCACTTAAAACCATTTCTTCGGGAGTGTTTTTTCCGTCGCAAAAAATTGTGTGCGAATGATAATTTGTTTTCATATTTTGCCTTTA
>CAZXCR010000006.1:15329-20253 GCA_964639315.1 uncultured Treponema sp.
TTTACCTTAAATTGATGATTTCCAGACTTTTACGTAATGCTTAAGTCGCTTAAATTCAATAATAAAATCTGTGCGGGTGGCTTCAAGTTTGATTAAGTCTTTTACTTTAGCGGCTTCGTCCATTTGTTTGCCAATTTCAAAAAGCTTTTTTACGCTGACCGAAGAACTGCTGCCTTTTAAAGTGTGAGCATAAAGTTTAATTTTGTTAAAATTCTTGTTTGGCGAATCAAGTTCGATTTTAAGTTTTTTTAGAATTGCGTCTGTTTGCTCAATATATTCGTCCATGAGCGATTCAGAAAGTTCTTCGTCGTTTCCGGTGGTGTCCATAAAATCAGTTATGTCCCAAAGATCCTGAGCCTGATTATTTATGTCAACAAGATTCATAATGTCTTTTGCTTCTGGAAGTGAGAAAACTGTGTTCCATTTGTCGAGCATCTGCTGAACTGCATCGCGCTTAAAAGGCTTTAAAAGAATGTCGTTTATGCCAAGTTTCCTGTAAGTTTCAAAATCTTCAGGATTATTATTTGCCGTGCACGCGATTATAATTCCGTTAAAACTTTTCTGGCGGAGTTCTATGGTAGCGTCAATTCCGGTTTTTACAGGCATAAAAATGTCCATAAAAATAATGTCAATTTCCGGATGCAGTGCAACTTGATGAATTGCAGCTTCGCCATTTTCGGCAAGGAAAACTGTTGCGCCAAATTTTTCAAGAATCGTTTTTAAAAGTTTTCTGTTTACTGGATGATCTTCTGCAACAAGAATTTTATTGTCTTTTGCAACCTGCAGAATTTTGTTTTTATTCGCGTCCGTTTTTTCAGTTTTAATTTCTGTTACAGGAGATTTTGAGCCAGGTTCTTTACCAAAGGTTTCCTTCAAAACTTCAATCAGATTTGCAATTTTAATAGGTTTGTAAATGTATCCGCTGCACCAGTTTAAAATTTTGCGTTTGGCTTCGCGTATCATCTGACCTTCTGGAATCATAAGGTAAATTGGAAGTTTTTTTATTTGACTGTTTGAAGCAATTTCTTCCACAATATTTTTTTTGTTTACATTTGGAAGCGTAAGGTCAATAAGAGCTGCCGTAAAAGGAGAGTTTGTTTTGCTTGCGTCTATAAGCATTTTTACAGCTTCGTAAGGACTTTGTGTACTTTCGCAGTTTTTGATTTCGAGAATTTCGATTTTTCTTTTAAGCGATTTTAGCGAAAGCGGATTGTCTTCCACCAGAAGAATTTTTGCATTTTTAGGAATGTAAGGCAAACTGAGTTTTTCTGAATCATAAATATTTGACTCTTCGAGAGGTAGCGTAAACCAGAAATTAGAGCCGCCGCTTGGATTAGAAAGAACGCCCATTTTTCCGTTCATTACAGAAACAAGATTTTTGCAAATGGCAAGTCCCAGTCCTGTTCCCGGATATCGTTTTGTGCTGCTTGAATCAATTTGATAAAAATCCTTGAAAATTAGCTGCTTTTTATCTTCGGCAATTCCAATTCCAGAATCTGCAACTTCAAAAAGAAGATTGTTTTTTATTTGACTAAGTCTGATTAAAATAAAGCCTTTTTCAGTAAATTTAACAGCGTTTTTTACAAGATTCAAAATAATCTGCTGAACTCGGTTCGGATCGCCCATAACTGAGCGCGGAATAGAATAATCAATGTCTGTTATAACTTCAATGTTGCGGTTAAAAGCGTCCATACTTATAAGATCCACAACTTTTTCTGTAAGTTCTGTAACGTCGTAGGGAATATTTTCGAGTTTAAACTGATCTGAGCGGATTTTTGTAAAGTCGAGAACGTCGTTTGCAAGTTGAAGCAGCGAGTTTGCACTAAATTCAATCTGACGGGCAAATTCTGTCTGTTCTTTATTGAGCGGCGTGTCTTCCAAAAGTTCAACTGTACTTATAATCGTTTGTATTGGTGTGCGGACTTCGTGCATCGTACTTGCAAGAAATCTGCTTCCTGTTTCCTGTGGGCTGGTGTTGTTCATTATAAAATCCTCTAGGAAAATGCTGCGCGAGTTACCAGTAAAATTTTTAGTTAATAAAAAATTAATTTCTTAACTAAAAAATTAAAAAAATCACTTAAAAAAATCCTAAATCTCCAAGAATTTTTTTAGTTCGAATTTCTTAAAATTTCAAGTGCCTTGCCTACAATAACTGCCGGTTTTTGCGGCTTTACAAGATAACTTTTTGCGCCCAAGGTCATTGCCTGTAGAACTGCTTCTTTTTGAGTTGCCTGGGAATAAATTATAATCGGCTTTGAATAACTGTGATTTTGAAGACTTTTTAGGATTGTAAAACCGTCCATATCTGGAATAAAAAGATCCAGAATTGTTAAGTCGTATTCTTTTTTTTCAGAAATTGATTTTAGATATTCGGTTCCACTTGAAAACAAAAAAGTTTTTGCGCTAACTGAAGAAAATGCGTTCTGCAGAAGTTTTCTAACCACAACGTCATCGTCTACAACCGCAATTGTAAGTTCATTTCCATCGTTTTGTTCGTGACTGGAATCGAATCCCATAGAAAAGTCGCCTTCTTCAATGTTTTTATCTGAGTTTAAAATCTTCTTTTCAACAAAGTCAGAAATATTTAAAGAAGGAGTGCTTTCTACAAATCCGTTTAAAATATCAGTTAAACTTGAGCTAACTTCAATTTTGTTGTATTGCGGATGACCGTTAATAAGTTCCTTTACAAAATCATTAAGCGAAAGAACTTTTACATTTGATTTTTCAATGCGCGGGTCAGCAATTATGTTGTCAAGAAGAAGCTCAATATTTACTGCATCCATAAAGCTAAGCTGCAAATTTGTGAGCATAAGAATTACTTTTGGAATTCTTAAATTATTTTTTGTGATGATTTCTGAAATTTTGTATTTTAAAAGATAAAATTTTTCGCGGTTCAGCCCTGAGGAAATTTCAATAAAAATAATTTCGCCGTTAAGATGAATGTCTATAAGGCAGGGCGTGTCGTCCATAAAAAATTCCATTTTTAAAATGTGACTTATGGTTTCAAAAAAGATGTCGAATCGGATTGGCTTTTTAAAATATTTTATAACTCCGTATTCAGCAAGAGTCGCAATTTTCATATGGTCAATTTCGGGACCTGTCATTATGATAGGAATTTTTTTTGCATTTACATCGATATGTTTTTTTTCCAGAAGTTCCAGAATATCATTACTTACGTTGTCTTTAATTTCAATGATTACGAGATCTGGAAGGGTAACAATGAGTTTTGTAAAGGCATCGCGGCTTCCAATTCCAACGTCAAGCGAAATTTGTTCAGACTTTAGCTTGTCGCGTAGGAATTCAGTGAACATAGTAGAGCCGTCAATAAGTAAAACTCTTTTCATAACCAAATAATTCTACTTTATAAAAAACAAGGTTTCAAGTATAATTTAAGGTATGAAAAAGGTCTTGGTATTTTTGGCGGAAGGTTTTGAAGAGATTGAAGCTCTTACTCCAGTTGACTATCTTCGGAGAGCGGGAGTTGAAGTTGTTTGTGCGGCAACTGCAAGTTCTTCAAGAAACGTAAAAGGCGCTCACGAAATTACAGTTCTTGCAGATATTTTGCTTGATTCATATTTGGCTTCTTTAACTGAAGAAACTTTGCCAGACGCAGTTGTTGTTCCTGGAGGAATGCCTGGTGCTGCAAATATTGCTAGCTGCCGGAGTGCGCTTTCTTTAATAGATTCGATGGTAGAAAATAACAAAATTGTTGCGGCTATTTGCGCTGCTCCTGCACTTGTTCTTTCAAAAACAAAGGCACTTATTGGTAAAAATTGGACTTGCTACCCGCAGATGGAAAACGAAGGTGACGCAAGAAAATTTTCTCAAAATCATAAAAAAGGACTTCCATTTGTTTGCGACGGAAATTTGCTTACGGGAAGAGGTCCGGGCGCTGCAGAGCAGTTTTCTATGAAACTTGTTGAACTTTTGTGCGGAAGTGAAATTTCTGAAAAAATAAAACTTGCTTCGGTTCAACGCTGATTTTTGAATCTTGTTTAGGAAAATTATCTTATGAAAAATACTCAAAAAAACGAACTTGCGGTTTGCGGATTTGCAAGCGTAAAAACTCTTGAAAAAACGAATTGGCAAAAAATTACTCGCCTTTATTTTTCTGAAGAAAGAGCGCCCTTGTTTGGTGGACTTTGCAAAAAACTTGCGGCTGCAAAAAAACCTTATAATCAGGTAAAAGACGTAAGCGAACTTGAAAAACTTTGTGGCAGCGTTCATCATCAGGGAGTTGTTGCAATGATTGAAGCTCCTCAAATTAAACCGCTAAACACAGCTATAACAGCGCAGTGGGTTGAAAAAAACGAAAGCGCAGTTCTTTTAGACCGCGTTGGAAATGCAAACAATCTTGGCGCAATTGTAAGAAGTGCAGCTTTTTTTGGAATAAAAAATATTGTAATTCCAATCGACGAAAGTCAAACTTCAATTACAACAAGCAGTTACAGAGTTGCTGAAGGCGGAATGGAATTTGTAAACATTTATTCAGTAAAATCGATTCAGTATCTTTTAAAAGATATGGCTGGAAAAATGATTCGAATAGGAACTTCGCTTGATGCAAAGCAGTCTGTTTCTGAAATAAAAAAAATTTGCGCTTCTAAACCGGCAATTCTTGTTCTTGGAAACGAAGAAAATGGAATCAGCAAAATGGTAAAGCAAAACTGCGATGCGCTGGTAATTATTCCGTTCGCGGGAATGAATAAAAAAGAGGGCGGTCCGCTTGTTGATAGTTTAAATGTTGCTCAGGCAGCTTCAATAATTATGTACGAGATGACTTGCCGATAAAAGACTAAAAATCAGCAGTAAAGTTTTTTTTGAATACGAGAGGTTAAATTTTTATATGGCAGATAAAAAGTCATCAAAAAAAAAGGGAAAATCATTTGGAATAGGAGCTGCAATTTGGATTTTAATTGCACTTTTT
>CAZXCR010000007.1:0-5021 GCA_964639315.1 uncultured Treponema sp.
CGCGCTTTCCGCCGTTACGCTGTCGCTCCATTCCTCCGCTTCGCTCCGGAACGCTGCGCGCGGCTCCAATCCCGGCTAGGCATCAGTTCAAGAAAAAAATATTCGCTTACTTGCGGAAAAAAATATTTGTTTCGCACGAGATACAAAGAGAATTTTTCTTAACTGAAAATTTCGTCCGGTGGTTGAACCTGTCGAAACCACCATCTGTAATTGAGGTGCGAGTTACAAAAAGAATTTTTCTTCTTAAACAAAAAAATTTTATCAGTAACCGCCGCACCCGCAGGACGCTGGTGGTTAAGAAACTGATTTTTCATTAACAGAAAATTTCATTAGTAACTCGGGCGGTCATGATAAACTTGTTTCAGCATCTATCAAGTAAGAAATTGCTTTAAAAAAATCAAAATTTAAAACTTTTATCAGTATCCTACTCAAATTGTTGACAGTGCAATTTGTGAATGTTAAAATCAGCAGATAGCATTTTGTATGCTGATTACTATAAACAAAAAAGGAAGAAATTATTTTATGAGTGACGCAAAAGAGCATAAAGCAAAGAAAAGCGGCGTAAATATAGGGGCAGTAATTATTCTTATAATTTCAGCTATTGTTTTTTTACCTGCAGGCGGAATCGCAGTTTACCAGGGACTTTTTAACCACAACAAAACTCCTTCATTCGGTTCATTTGACGGACAAAAAATCACCTACGAACCTAATTCAGTTTTTGTAAGAACTGCAAACAATATTATGCAGCAATACAGAAACTACGGCATTCAAATTACAGATCAGTATTATTACTACATTTTTAATCAGGCATTTAACCAGTCAGTTATGAATCTCGCATATACTTCATCAGTAAAAAAGAGCGGATACAAAGTTCCAGAACAGGCTATAAACAGAATGCTTGTTTCACTTCCATATTTCCAGGACGAAAACGGCGCTTTTTCACAGAAAATGTATAATCAGGCTGATGAAAACACTGTAAATACACTCAGAAGCGACATTAAAGATTCTTTAATTTTCTCTCGCTATGCTGATGATCTTTTTGGCTCTTCACAGGAAAAATTCAACGGTCAAAGACTTTACGGTCTTAAATCAGTTAAGGCTGAACAGAATTTTATAGAAGCAATGGCTCAGGAAAAACATTCTTTTGTTCTTGCAAGTTTTGACACAGCAACTTTACCTGAATCAGAAGCAGTTTCTTACGGCAAACAGAATCCAGACAATTTCGTACGCTACGATATTTCAGCAATTTCAGTTGATTCAGAAAGCGAAGCAAAATCAATTTTAAAGCAGATTACAAATTCTGAAATTACATTTGAAGATGCGCTCGCTGAAAAATCAAAAAATTATTACACAGAAGCAAGCGGAAAACTTTCAAATCCATATCAGTTCCAGATTGCAGATATGCTTGAAGATACTGAAAAACTTAGCGAAATTACATCTTTAAACAAAGACGAACTTTCGGCAGTTATTAAAACAAAGCACGGATATTCAATTTTCAGAAATGACGGCGAAGCAACTCCTGCTGACTTTGAAGATTCAAATTTGATTTCTACAATCACAACATATCTTAAAGAAAACGAAGCAAGCTACATCGAAAATTACTACACAAAGCATGCAGAAGATTTTATTGCTGATGCAGCACTTTCGAACTTTGCCAGCGCATGCAAAAAATACAGCGTTGATCAGGTTGAAGTTTCAGCATTCCCTCTAAACTATGGAAATTCACCACTTTATGCAGGTTCAGAACAGGCAGAAATTTCTTCAATTGTAAATAATGCTGACCTCTTAAATAAAGTTTTCTCACTTAAAAAAGGCGAAATCAGTTCTCCATTAGTTGCTGGAACAAAAATTCTTGTTCTTCAGTGTACAAACATTCAAAATGATGAAGTTGTTTCTTCAGATTCATTTGGCACAACACTTGAAAACATTGATACTACCTCTGCAAATTCAACTCTTATGAACAGCAGCAAAGTTGAAAATAATTTTATGCAGACTTATATTTCAACTTTTATGAACAATTCAAATAACTAAAAATTGACCGAAATTTCAAATTTCATCAAAAACGAAGAGCCTCATCTGATAAAAGCGGATGGGGCTTTTTGCTCTTTAAACACAGTTGAATACAAAGGCAAACTTCTCTATTCAAAATACAATCCAAAAAAAACAATTCTTACCTACATTGAAAATTTGCAGTTGCTTCCGGGTACAATTATTCTTCTTTGCTCTCCCCTGCTTTTTTATGGACTTGAAGAACTTTTACAAAAACTTCCGCTAAACTGCAAAATAATTGCTTTTGAAGCCGACAAAAATCTTTATAACTTTTCAAAAAATTTCCTTAGCGAATCAAAAAAAGACATAAAATTTTTTAACCTTTCAAATATTCTCGAACTTGACGAATATGCACGAAAACTTGTTGAATCTGGCGATTACAGAAGAATTTTGTCAATCAATTTTAGTGCCGGAATTCAATTTGCAAAAGAAAAATATGAAGAAGTTGCAAGTGGACTGCAGGAAATTATTACAGTTTTTTGGAAAAACAGAATTACACTTCAAAAATTGGGAAAATTGTATTCTAAAAATATTTTAAAAAATCTCTCATATTTAAAAAACAGTGAACAACTTTTTGACAAAAAAAATTATGTTTCAAAAAATATTCTTGTTTGCGGAGCCGGAGAATCACTTGATAATTTTGCGCACTGGAACGAAGTAAAAGATAAATTTTTTATAATCGCAGTTGATGCAGCGGCGCGCTCCCTTTGCGAAAAAAACGTTATACCGGATGCAATTGTAGCCTTAGAGCCGCAATTTGCAATTCAAAAATCCTACATTGGACTGAAAAAATTTTTTGACAAAAAAGAGCCGGTTTTGTTTTCAGACTTGTGCGCAAGAAACGAAGTATGCAATTTGTTTTCAAAAAAAATCTTTTTCTTAAGCAAATTTTCTGAATCTAAGTTCATAAAAAATCTTGAAGATAAAAAAATTGTACGCAGCATAATCGAGCCGATGGGTTCAGTGGGACTTGCCGCAACTTACATTGCACTTAAAATCAGGGAAAGCGAAAATGTAAAAATATTTACGCTCGGGCTTGACTTCGCATTCAGCGCTGGAAAAACACATGCAAAGGCAGCTCAAGCCTCTTTAAATCTTTTTCTTCTACAAAACAAATTTCATTCTGCACAAAACTACAATGCCTGCTTTTCAAAAAATTCTATTTCGTTTTGCACAAAAGACGAAAAAATTTCGTACACAAGTGAAGCTCTAAAAAATTACGCAATTCAGTTTAAAAATATGTTCTCTAAGGAAAAAAATATTTTTAATTTAAGCAATTTTGGGTTTGACACAGGACTTCCTTTTAAAGCTGATTTTGACGACTTCTTAAAAAAAGAAAATAAAATATCAAAAAATGAAGAGCTATTTGCAAAATCAGAAAATTCTTCGATGAAGAAAAAAATTGAAAGTTTCTTTGCAGAAGAAATTCTTGCGCTCGAAAAAGCAAAATCTCTTTTAGCTGACGGAGAAAAATCTGAATACAGAGAAAAAAATCTTAGTCTGCAGGAGCAATTAAAGTCACTTTTGGAATGCAGAGATTATCTTTATCTTCATTTTCCAGACGGACAAAAATTTAGTTTTGAAATCAGTTTTTTAAAACGAATCAGAGCAGAAATAAATTTCTTCTTAAAACAGCTAAAGGAAGCTTCTAAAAATAATTAATCTTTTGTGCAGAAAATTTCCGTGTAAAAAAAAAGCCTGATAAAATTTCACTTTTACCAGGCAACTTACTTACAATACGATAGTTTCAACAGGCTCAACCAGCACAAAAATCAACTTATTTATCTTCTCTTTCTTTAAGGACTGCAAGGAATGCGCTCTGTGGAAGTTCCACGTCTCCTGCCATAAGCATACGTTTTTTTCCGGCCTTTTGCTTTTCAAGAAGTTTTCGTTTTCTTGTAACATCACCGCCGTAACATTTTGCAAGAACGTCTTTGCGCACAGGATTTACAGTTTCGCGAGCAATAATCTGGCTTCCAATCGCTCCTTGAATTGCAATTTTAAACTGATGGCGCGCAATTTCATCTTTTAGGCGCTCACAAACCTGCTTTGCTCTTTCCACAGCACTGGCCCTGTAACACAACTGCGCAAGAGCATCAACTGGCTTTCCATTAATCAAAATATCAATTTTAACCAAATCTGTAGGTCTGTAATCCAAAACCTCGTAATCAAAACTTGCATATCCGCGCGAATAAGACTTTAATTTGTCATAAAAATCAAAAAGCACTTCAGCAAGCGGCATTTCGTAAGTAAGTTCAACGCGCTTTGTATCAAGATAATTCATATTTTTTTGAATACCGCGCTTTGTTCTGCAAAGTTCCATAATCGGTCCAAGATATTCGGCTGGGGTAATTATTGATGCGCGAATATACGGTTCCTGCGAAGATTCAATTTTGCCTTCCGGATAGTCAGCAGGATTATCCACAAAAATTTCATCACGTCCGGGAGTTTTTACTTTATAGCGAACACTCGGTGCCGTAAAAATTACAACCTGATCAAAGTCCCGCTCAAGTCGCTCCTGAATTATTTCGAGATGAAGAAGTCCTAAAAATCCGCATCTAAAACCGTTACCCAAAGCAAGCGAATTGTCTTTTTCGTAAATTAAAGAAGCATCGTTAAGCTTGAGCTTTTCCATAGAATCTCTAAGGTCTTCATAGTCATTTGAATCAATCGGATAAATTGAACTGAACACAACCGGCTTTACTTCCTTAAACCCAGCAAGCGGTTCACTGGCAGGATTTTCGGCATTTGTAAGGGTATCGCCTACGCGAACATCGCTTACAGTTTTCATTCCGGCAATAATGTAACCAACATCGCCCGCTTCAAGTACGCCAGTTCTTTCGTAGTTAATTTTAAAAACGCCTGCCTGCTCAATTTTATATTCAGCGTGAGTGCTCATAAGCGTAACAATCTCGCCTTCTTTTAAGCGGCCTTCCTTTACCCGAAGATGAACAACAACTCCGCGGTACTCA
>CAZXCR010000007.1:5031-5848 GCA_964639315.1 uncultured Treponema sp.
GTCAAAAATAAGTGCTTTTAACGGAGCATTCACATCTCCCTGAGGCGCCGGAAATTTTGTTACAATCGCTTCTAAAAGCTCATCAATTCCTTCGCCAGTTTTTGCACTTACAAGCTGAACATCATTTGAATCAAGACCAAGATCGTGGTCAATCTGATGCTTAACGCTGGGAATATCTGCGCTCGGTAAGTCAATTTTGTTAATTACAGGCACAATCGTAAGGTCATGCTCCATAGCCATATACATATTGCTCACAGTTTGGCTTTCAACTCCCTGCGTTGCGTCAATTAACAGCAGGGCACCTTCGCAGGAAGCAATTGCGCGCGAAACTTCATAACTAAAATCAACATGGCCCGGCGTATCAACAAAATTCAATTCGTAATCGTGACCGTCTTTTGCCTTGTACGGAATTGTTACCGCCTGACTTTTTATTGTAATTCCCCGCTCTCTTTCAATATCCATACTATCCAGAATCTGATTTTTCATCTGGCGCTCTTCAATGATTTTCGCTTTTTGAATCAAACGGTCAGCAAGGGTAGATTTTCCGTGATCAATATGTGCTGTAATGCAGAAATTTCTTTTGTATTTTAATTCAGTCATTTTTTTTCCTCAAAAATAATATGGACTATCAAAGGATACAGGCAAAGCAATGCTTACATCAAGATAACCTTTTTGTTTTCTTTTTGCATACAATTTTATGTACGCAGCCGATTTTTCATCATTTATTTCAACTCCCAGAACTTCAATTGGATCATTTTCGCTAAATCCGGCTTCGTCAGCAGTAGAACCTTTTAACACCTTTGTAACATTAAATTTT
>CAZXCR010000007.1:5858-7539 GCA_964639315.1 uncultured Treponema sp.
AGTGAATTTGAAAGCAAATCGCTTGAATAAATTTGATATCCCGGATTTTCAGGACGCTTTTCAAGATAAAGATACGCGTCTCTTAGTTTTGAATTTTCGCCAAGTACGCCAAGTTTTACAATTGTGGACGCTTCGTATTTCATAAAAATCATTTGAAGTTCGTCTAAAGTGCTTACTTTTTGATTATCCACAGAAACAATAACGTCATCTTCCTTTATTCCAGACCTAAAAGAACTTCCGTTATTCATAACATAATTTACCGTTACGCCCTCATTTGCAGTTCCAGAACCCGGCAGTTTTTTTGTTCTGCCATAAGAGCAAGTCCACGGATGAGTTTTTTCTCCGCCTCTAAAAAGAAATGGCAGTTCAAGATTTAAATAGTCAACAGGAATTGCAAAATTTAATCCCTGATAATTTGGAACGCCGGCAAACACAATCGCCTGTACAATTCCATTTTCGTCAATTAAAGGACCGCCGGAATTTCCTGAATTTACTGCCGCATCAAGCTGAAAAACGTGTCCTGCAGAAAACAGCTGGCGGTCAACAGAAGAAATAATTCCGCTGGTTAAAGTTTTTTCAAGTCCCAAAGGAGAGCCAATCGCATAAACCTTGTCGCCCACCTGCAGCGAACTTGATGAAGCAAGTGCAAAAACGTAAGGTGCCTGAATTTCAGTCTTTAAAAGCGCAAGATCCAAAGTAGAATCATAGCCAACCACCTTAGCCGGAATTCTCGTATCAGGGTCTTCGGCAAGTTTAATATAAAGCCGCGAGTAACCTTCATATTTTTTTTCAACTAAATCAGAAATTACGTGATGATTTGTAACAATGTAACCGTCGCTGGTAATAAAAAATCCGCTGCCTAAAACTGCATCCACATAGCCGGAACCTCTTTCAATTTTAATTCCCTTGTCCACATAAACCGTAACAGTTCCTTTTATCATTTCGCCCATATTGGCAAAGCTAAAATTATTATTTTTCGCTGACTTCAATTTTGGAACAAAAGCAAGAATTTTCGAAGAAAGAGTTTTTGCGTCCATCAAAAGATTTTCACTTTCATCAATTCCGAGCGCTTCAAAAGAACGTAAAATTCTCTGCGCCTTAAAATAATCATTTTCGCCGCTTGCTGAACTTACGCAGTCGTTATATTCATCAGTGCATTTTTTTATTTGCTGATTATAAAATTCATTTACTTGCTCAAGATTTTTGTTTTCATCAAAAAGACGTTCTTTTAGCAAAAAGATTCTCCAAAGCGCCTTTAAACTGTCTTTTTCAGAAATTGACTTTATTGAATCAATTTCGTCATTTAAAGCGTCCGCGTCAGTGTAAAAATGCTGCTCTTGAACTTCAACTTGAGAAGTTTTACACGATATAAAACAAAAAAAATTTAAAGAGAAAACACACAATGCAAGTTTTGCAAAAAATTTATTATTTTTAGTCATTTTGCTCACCATCAAGTTGATTAGAATTTTCTTCAAATTCTAAAGCCGGAATAATAAAGCCATAATTTTTTTCCGAAACCTTTATGCACAGCAAAGAAAAATTTTCCGCCGCAAGAATAAGACTTTTAGCTTCGCCGGCATTTTGCAGTTCAAAAAGTGCATTTTGCGCAAGATTAGTGTAATATTCATCAGAAAAATTTTTATCAAAATCGCCAATCCAGTAAAAATCGCTTGAACTATCT
>CAZXCR010000007.1:7549-19886 GCA_964639315.1 uncultured Treponema sp.
TTTCCGTCAACATTCACGCTTACCGGAAGAGAATCTTCGCTTTTTACGCTTACAAGTTTTTTTCCATCAATATAAAAAAGCGATTCTTCCTTTAGAATTTCTTCAAATCCGTCCAAATCTTTTTTCTGCGGATATTTTATGTAGCGCACATTCCAGTTACCGTCGCCATCTGTGTCCCAACTTGAAATTTTTCCGCCGTACTCAAGATATTCTTCCGTAAAATCAGGGACGCTGTCTTTGTTCAAATCTGACTGCACAAGTTTCAAATAAAAATGCAAGTCGTCAAAAGAAACCTTGAGCGTTTCTTCTATAATCTTTTTTTCTTCTTCCATCGCATAGTCAGTAAACGAATTATTTTTTTCTGCCGCATAAAATTCCGAAGTTTCATAAATTCCATCACGGTCAGAATCCACAACCCGCAAAGAAGGAAAATTATTTTCAAACTGGCACTGGGCAAAAATCTGATGATTGAAAAAATAAACTGCAGTTCTTAAATTTCCGTTGTCAAGCACAAATCGAATTGTTGTTCCCGGATTTTTTTTCGAATCAAATTCAAAATATGAACATTTTGACAAAAGATTTTTTTTGCTAAGCAAATCTTCCGTCTGAATCAATTCAGGATAAAAAAAGTCAAAATCTAGAATTTTAGAAATTTCATTTTTTGCAGAAAAATTTACAAGGCTAAATTCCAGACTTTTTGATACAAAATAATACCGTTCATCAGAAAATTTTACGCTTTCCAAACTCGGGTAATTTTTCCACGCAAGACTGACCTTTTCCTTCTGATTTTCACCGTCAGCAAAATTTCGATTTAAATAAATTGTTCCGTTTACGCCCGCGCCAAAATCGCAGGTTAAGTTCCAGTCAACTTCTCCATCCTGATTTTTATCATAAAACAAAGTTTCGGGCCGTCCGCGACTGTATTTTACGTAAAGATTGCAAATTCCGTCTCCGTCAGTGTCCTGCTCAATAACGCCGCTGTAAGAATTAAAATATTCCGCCGCAAGAGAAAAAATTTCATTTTCGCTCAAAAGTTCAAGTTCCGCATTTATATAATTTAAATTGATTGAATCGTCAGCAAATTTTGCAAGGTACTCAAAAGATTCCTTTTCGGAAATAAGTCCTTTTTTTAACGCCATAACTGCATACAAAGGATGACTCAAATTCCGTGCTGAAAATGACTTTAAAAGCCGCACGCAAGTTTCATCGTCTGCAAACAAAGAAGCGTAAATTTCAAGTTCGGCATTTTTATTTTCTGTATCAGCAGATTGAATAATTTCGTTTACAAAAAAACTGCTTATTTTTTTTACAGTTTCACTCTTCTCAAGCGGATTTTCATACTTAAAAAACAGCAGCGGGAACCTTTCGTCGCGAGTATAAATTCTTCTGGCAACGTCAATTTTTTCACGCGCCTTTTCAATCGACTCAGAATCGCCTTTTCTGTAATATGCTTTTGCACGTATAAATTCGGCATCTGAAGAATAAATCATTGGCTTTGAATCAAGCACATCAAAAACTTCATCAAAACGCAAAGTGTCGCACAAAAGATCCGCGTACAAAATTCTTGCACTGTCGCGCTTATATTCGTTCCAATTGTTAAGAGAAAGCGCCTTTTCCGCACTGGAAAGAACCTCTGCCTTCGCACTTCCAGTTAAATTCTGAACGCAGGCAAGCATATACCACAAATCACTCAAATCCTGGCAGTAAGCAAGACCCAAATTTGTTTGGGCAAGAGCGGCACTATAATTTTTTTCAGCAAAATAATTGTCCGCAAGAGAAAGACAGCGCAACGCCGTTCTTTTGTTTGCAAGAGCTGCATTTGACTCAAGATAAGTTTCTGAACTTTGGGAATGAATCATAAAAGCACTGTTAAAAAGCAAAAAAACTAAAATTATTTTACGATACTTATTCATTTTTCCCCTGTCTATAACTGATTTTTAAAATCCACATCATTTTTTTTAGATTTTAAGGTTGCCTAGTAAAAACTGCAAATTTTATCTGCCTTCCTTTACAATCCAATTTTTATATCCATAAATTTCGCCCCAAATGCAAAGAATTTCCTGTTTTCCACTTTTTTCCCCCGGAACAAGTTCTTGAATTACAGGAATTTTTTCTTTAAAAGCGCCACATTTCCACGAATCAAAAATTTTCGAAACTGACCTTTCGCTTCCTTCAGACGAAAAAACAAAATCGTAAGGTGAAAAAGACCTAAAAGCAAAAGGAAAAATCAAATTTTTTAAAAACAAACAAAATTCCCTTTCTTCAAGAAAATATTTTAGTTCAATTCCGCCGTTTTTGTTTGAAACACAAAGCGTTCCGTCCGCAATATTTAAAACTTCGTCCTTGCAAATTGTAACAAAAAAAGCCTCACCTGTCGCCACTTTCTGTTGTGCAAAAAAAATTAAGGCAGTTTTGTTACTTGCAAAATCAATTCCGCCGCTACTGATTTTTAAATTTTCTGACAAAAAAGCATCTTCAAGAAATTTTTCTAAAAACTGATACGAAATTCTTTTTTTTGCACCTATTTTTTCTATTGTTTTGTACAAAATCCGCATTTGAATCGCCTTATGAAACGAAAAAAACATATTTTTATCATAAGAAAATTCTTTTTTGTCTTTTACACTGATTTTTTTTCCATCAGAAGAAATTTCTGCATTTTTCTTTTCAAGTTCAGCAATTGCGCTAAGAGTAGCTTTTTCCAGAAAATCATTTTCCAAAGAAAGTTTTTTTACGCTCAACGAAACGCCCGAAGCCCAGTCTGGAATTTCCTGATTCAAAACTGGCGTAACAAAAGTGCGTATTTTATTTCGGTACATTTTTGTATCTGAATTCGTAGAATCTTCGCGCCAAGAAATATTTTTGTTTTTTAAGTAAGCAACTATTTCATTTCTGGAAATTTGCAAAAGCGGACGAATTATTTTTTCTCGTTTTAAAGGAATTCCAGAAAGACCCTGGGAATTTCCTCCTTGAAACAAGCGCATTAAAACCGTTTCGCACTGATCATTTTTGTTGTGAGCAAGACACAAAAAATCAATTTTTTCATCTTGAATAAATTTTTCAAAACATTTGTAGCGAAGTTCCCTTGCAGAACTTTCCACTCCACACTTTTTTTCTTTTGCGGTTTTAAAAACAATTCCCTTTTCAAGATTAAATCTAGTGCAGCTTACACCAAGTTTTTTGCAAAAATCTTCCACAAAAGAAGCATCTCCGCCACTTTCTTCTTCACTTCGAATATTGTGATTCACAGTAAGAACCTTTAATTTCCAAAGAGGTTCATTTTTTACAATACTGCAAAGTGCATTCATCAAACTGATTGAATCAGCCCCGCCACTTACAGCAACGCCAATACAAAGAGGAAAGCCGCTTTTCAATCCGCATTCAAGAAGAGAAGCCTTTATTTTCTGCTCAAATTCAATGTTTTCCATTTTGCCGAATTATGGGTTTTTAGAGACTCCATTATGACAAATAAAAAAGCCCCCTGAAAACCAGAGGGCCCTAAAGTCAGCAATTTTTTTGCTAAACCACAAAATATGCTGTTCTCATAAGGTATCGCAACTTAAGATTTTTTATTTTTCTGCCACACAGTCGCAAAGCAATCTAAAAGCAACAATAAAAATTTCTAAAGTACGATGCTTTAAGAAGCTGCGTCTACAATTTTTACAATGAACGCATGCAATAACTTAAAACACTAGCCTCTTATTTCTAAAATTAACTTTTAGAAAATGGCCACAACCTTAACTGATTATTTTTTTGGTGGTGCAATTGAAACAATCAATGCTGTAGCTTTTGTAAGAACAGTAACCTTATCTCCAAGATTAAGATCTGAAACAAAGAATTTTCCACCAATTTCAAGTTTAGAAACATCAGCAGAAATAGACTGTGGCATATCCTGAGGAAGAGCCTTAAGTTTTACATCAGGAATATGCTTTACCATAAATCCGCCTTTCAAAACCCCTGCTGGAGTTCCAGAATAATGTACCTTAAGAACAGCGGTAACTGGTTTCTTTCCACTTACAATGTAGAAATCAGCATGAAGATTTTTATCAGTCTTAATATCGTACTCTGTATCTTTAATGTATGCCTGATTATCTTTTCCATCAATCTTTAAATTAATAAGAGTTGTTTTTGTGATTGATCTCCAAGCCTTAGAAAATTCTGCAGCATCAATATCAAGCATTACAGATTCACCCTTTTCATCGTAAGCAACCGCAGGAATACGACCTTCTGCACGTAATTTCTTAGAAATACTCTTTCCTGCTTCTTTACGAGTATTTGCATTGATTACAAATTGTTCCATTTCTAGAACTCCCTCAAAAAAATATTAACAAAGTTATATCAACTTCTAAGCAGATAAAATCCGCTTAAATAGTACTGGGACGGCTGGATTCGAACCAGCGGAATGACGGCACCAAAAGCCGTTGTCTTACCACTTGACGACGTCCCAAATTATATAAAAACACGCCTTTACAATTCAGCGTGCTTTATGCTCTAAAAAAACTGACTAAAATCAGTCTTCTCCATTAAAAGGACCTTCTTCTACGTGTCCTGCATTGTACTCGTCCAGAATTTTATTCTGAATTTCATTTCTGAAATCTGGACTAATTGGATGAGCTACATCCTTATATTCACCATTAGCAGTTTTACGACTTGGCATAGCAATAAAAAGCCCAGTTTTTCCTTCAATAATCTTTACATTATGAACAACAAAACAATTGTCAAATGTAACCGTAACATAAGCCTTAAGCTTTCCATCGCCTTCAACCTTGCGAATTCTAACTTCACTAATCTGCATAGATGTTCCTCCAAAAAGCTAGATTTAGAATACTTAATTATTTGCACTTTTGGCAAAATTAAACAAGTACCACTTGCCAGTCCTTCATCAAAGAAATTCTGGCATTTTCTGCCTTGCTCCGGTTTTCAAATATTCCATATATTGTTGAACCAGAACCTGACATATCAATAAAATCTGCTCCGGCATTTTTCATTGCACAAAGAGCTTCTTTTATTTGGGGATAAGTGTCTGCCACAGGCTTAGTAAAATCATTTACAAGCCCCAATTGTTTCCAATCTTTAACAGGCATTTTATATATATTCTTCAAAAAACCACTTTTAGCTGCCGATTCATCAGCAGCAGAATTTGTAGCAGTAAAAGTAGAATCAAAAGAATAAAACTTATCTACTAAATTATAAGCTATTTTTGTCGAAACTGAAACCCCGGGAAGCAAAAGTAGAGTAAAAAAATCATTTCTAGAAGAAATTTCAGAAACTTTTTCTCCTCTGCCAGAAACAAACGCTGAAAATTTTTCATAAGGATTTTCTTTTTTAGAACAAAGTGCCTTTGTAAAAAAATAACAGTCGCTGCCAACAAGCCCCGCAAGTTCCATTTGCGAAGTTTCAGATAACTGAGTGCTAAACAAAAGATTTAAAGATTGGATAAAAGAAGAAGCATCACTTGAGCCGCCTCCCAATCCGCCCCCGCAAGGAATCCGCTTTGTTAAATGAACGGAAACTCCTTCATCAATTCCGGTAAGCACGCAGAAAGCTTTGTATGCCTTAGTAAAAGTATTTTCTTCAGGAAGAAAAAAATCAGTCTGAAGTTCGCTCTTACAAAGAATCTTACACGTATTTTTCTTTAACGGAAGACCGTTTTCTGTTAAACTCACAGACAATTCATCATAAAGATTAACTGTTGAAAAAATACTTGCAATGTTATGAAAACCGTCGTCCCGCTTATTTACTAGCTTCAAACCAAGATTGATTTTTGCCGGAGCAAGTAGACTAACGTTTTTCAACATACGAATCATATTTTATGCGGATTCCGATTCAGTGTCAATATAAAAAGCCCGGTTTGTGAAAAGAAAGTCTAAAATTCTTACGAAGGTTGAATTTGCCGCAACCTGCAGTTGCGACAAATTCGCAGTCTTTTTGATAAGAATTTATTTTCTTAACTCTCAACGCAGTTTCAAGAGTACGCACAATCCAAGCCAAGCCTAGCCCCGATGGTAAGGGCGGCGAAGCCGTTCAAAAACGCAGTTTTTGAATGACAACCCTGGACAGCGGGATTTCTGAAAAAATTTGCAGCCGGGAAGAAAAAAAAATTTTTAATAGGAGGCAAATTCGCTCCAAAAAAGTAAAACTTGCAACAAACTCGAGCTTTGACCTACAAAAACAAACTGCTATAGAAAAAAATCGGCGGCAAAATAATTGACAATAAAAACTCTCTCATTTATAGTTTTTGTGTCGGTTTTTATCGATAAGGGGATTCCATGTTTAGCGAAGATGACCAGGATGATTTTTCATTATCAGCAGCATTTGGATATGATGACGATTATTCAGACGACTTAAGTTCTGATAATGATTATGACGACTTTGAAGATGATGATTTTAATGAAGATTTTGATGATGACTTTGAAGATGCCATCAATGATGATTCAGATGATGATTATGATGAACCATTTGATGACCAGGAAGCTGAAGACGGCTACGATAACCGCAGACATGGTTTTGATGACAATTTTTACGATGATGATGAAAGAATCGAAGAAGATTCTGACCCAGCAGATCTTCCGTAAACAATAACCTAGGATTTTGCAAAGACTTTCCGAAACTTTTACAGGATTTCAGAAAGTCTTTTTTTTTGCCAAAGTGATTTTTTTTTGATTCCCTTAAGTTTTATTTTAAAACCTTTCCAGCATGCCAGAGTTTTTCAAGTTCGTAAAAATCTCTTGCTTCAGCGCTCATCAAATGAACAACAACTGTTCCAATATCAATTAAATTCCAGTCATCACCCTGGGCGCTTTTTTGATGCGTAAGATGAATTTGCATATCATTTTCCTTTACATAATCTTTTACAAGTTTATAAAGTCCACTAGCTTGCGAAGAACTTGTTACAGTAGCAATTACAAAATAATCAGTCCAGCTGTTTAACTCAGAAATATCAAGAACTCTTACGTCCTGAGCTTTTCCATCTTCCAAAAGCTTTGCAATTTCAAAAGCCTTTTCTTGTTCAGTTTTTGCCATAATTTTCCTCAAAAGTATTTTTTTTATTTCCAAAATTCAAAAGTTTTAGAAATTTAATTTATATTTAGGGCATCTCTAAAAAATCATTTTCAATGATGTTTTAGAGATGCCTGCGAATTTTAAGTCTTTGAAATATAAAGACTTAAAATGTCGCTTTTTTAAAGTTACCTCTAAAAATTGAAATTTTTAGAGGTTCCCTTTAGAATTTCATATTTAAAATCTCAAAATGTGAAATTTTTTATCGCTCTATTTTTTACAGTCGCCCTTTATTCAAAATCTTCATATTCTTCTTCGTAAGAAAGATTTTCGCTTTCTTTTTCAAGTTCTTCTGGCGAAGGCTGGTATCCTCCCACAACTCTTCTTCCATCAAAATCTTTTCCTAAAATGATGGTAAAATCCGCACGGGCAGCGTTAGTATTTTCGTAATCTTCAGGGTCATATTCCTGACTGCGAATATTTTTACAGCGGATAAAATCAGCAAGCACCTGCACTGCCTGAGAATTTGCATTGTGATTTATAATGACTGTGTGCTCATAGTCGCTTCGGTCAGCATTTGCAGCTTCAAGAACCTTGTAGCCCGCACTTTGAAGCAAAAAGGACGTATTTCTCGCAAGGCCGCGCTCTAAAGTTCCATTCAAAATTTCAAGCACATAAACTCCATTTTGCATTGTAGAATCGTCTGACACAAGAGTTGAAATCGACTGCTCCACAACTTCTTTTATAAGTTGACCGCTATAATACGGGAACAAAAGACTTTTTCCGTCAACAACACGAATATTTCCAGTAATCGCTGTGGGAACAAGACGGTCTGTTTCAGAAGCAGTAAGGCTTAAAAGAAGTTTTTTAAGTCCGTCATCATCAACATTTGCATCAAACTGGGCGGCAAAATAAGGAAAATTCTTCTTTTTGAAAACGATTTTCTTATTTTCTTTGATTGCGGTAAAAAGTGCAACCAAAGCGTTTTGATGGCGATCATCTGAATCACTAGAAGACTCGTCTGGCAGAGAATACTCTAAGAAAGTTTGAATTTTATCTCCGTCAAGAGTTACGGCACCGCTTGGCAAAAGCCATCTTTTTCCGTCAGAATTTTCATAGTCCACAGGAGATGGAACAAAAACCTTTAATCCGCCAAGCAAATCTGTAAGAATTCCAAGTTGATGCGTAGAAATTTCTACTGAAAAAGGAATATTTTGGTCAACAAGTTCTTCAATTTCTTTTCTGTAAACGTCAATTCCCTTTTCGCTGTAAATTGCATCGATTCTGTCAACACGCCCAATTGAACTGAAAATGCTGCCGGTATTTCCTAAAATATTAAAAAGAGCCGATTTTGATGTTGCCGGACTATACATAAAAATATCAGTTGAAAGACAATTTCCATTGCCATCGTGAACAACAAAAAGCACTTTCAGCACTGGGTCATTTTTCATTTTGTCTTTTATGGGATCAACTTTTAAAGATGAAAAAATAAAAAGCCCGGCGCCAAGTACAATTAAAAAAATCAAGCCCAAAAATATTATACTTTTATTTACCTTAGAAAATTTCATTTAATATTTCCCACGTTTTTTAGAATTTAAAAATCTTACCGAAAGTCATTTTTTCAAACTGTTGTAAAAAGCAAGACTTTGTGGCGAAGCTTCCTTTTCTTTTGATTTCAAGTAGTCAAATTCTTCTTCAAGAACTGCCGTGCAAAGACCATCCAAAGTTTTCTTAAAAAGAGCAGTCCTGTATTCTTTAGAAGACTGCGGTCTGCCAGGTTCAATTTTGTCAGCAGAAAAAACAATTTTTGCAAGGTCGCACATTTTTTCGCTACCAAGAGTATGAAATGCAACTGCCTGAAGCACCTCTTCGTCTTTTATGCCAAAATCTTCTCTTAATTTTACTGCGGCGGCTCTTCCGTGAAGCAAAGACGGTTTTTTCAGTTCCAAATCTGAAATTTTATTTCCGTCGCGAAGTGCAGTTTTTATCATTTCGTCATCATCCAAATCTTTGCACATATCGTGCGAAAGTCCCGCAATAAATCCCTTAGTTAAATCACAGGAATAAATTTCACACATATGATAGGAAGTTTCTGCCACCCGAAGCGAATGTTCATAACGTTTCTTTTTAACAGATTTTTTTACCGTCTTACGGATTTTTTCTGCAAGTTCAATATATTCAGCTTTAAGTTCAATTTGTTCAGCAAAATCGGCACTAGGAACACAGTAAATTTCAGTTTTCATACAAACCCTTATTTTTAATATACTTAAAAACTTTCTGTGGAACAAGATATTTAAAAGACAAGCCATTGGCTATTCTTGCGCGTATTTCTGTTGAACTTATTTGAACAAGAGGATTTTCAAGATAAAGTGCATTTTTAAAAAGACTTTCAGTTTTTGCGTCAAAATTTTCGTCTTCGAGGGAAAGTTCTGCATATTTTCCGCTCGCCTTGTTTGAAAAGGAATTAAAATCTGAATTTTCAGAAGACTTTGGGCGGCGGGCAAGAATCAAATCGTAATTTTCAGCAATTTCGCTGGCATTTTTCCACAAATGAAAACCAGAAAAAAGATCGCTCCCCAAAATAAGTGCAATTTTTTTTTCCAGATACTTTCCATATTTTTTTTCAAGATACTTTAAAGTTTCGCAAGTATAAGAAATTCCGCCACGCTTTATTTCGCAATCATCAACTTCAAAACGCGAATCTTTTGAACAGGCAGCCTCAAGAAGTTTTAAGCGATCCAAAGCACAAACTTCGCCGTTCATTTCTTTGTGCGGAGATTTAAATGAAGGAACAAAAATAACCTTATCATAATCTAAACTCACGCAAACATCGTCAGCAAGAGCAAGATGACCAATATGAACAGGATTAAAACTTCCTCCAAGAACTGCAATTTTCATAAGATTCTATCCGTCTTTTTCAAAAATTTAATTTTCAGAGCCAGGAAACTGAATTTCCATAGAATCGTCAACTGAACGCTCCGCCATAAAAGCAGATTTTTTTGCGGAAGAAGAGGATTTTTCTGAACTTCCTTTTCCAGAATGATTTTTTCCCGGACTTCGCATTGCATCCATTTTTTCAACAAGTTCAATAATTTCTTTTTTAGCAAGATCCATATTCGTTCTTGCGGCAACAGAAACAGCAATTACTTTTAAATCTGGCTCTTCTTTTTGAAGTTTTTGCTTGAGTTCTTCGGCACGTTCCAAAGCCCCTTCAAGATCGATTTTATTGCACAAAACAATTCTAGGCTTTTCTGAAAGACTTTTATCAAATTTTCTAAGTTCTTCCAAAAGTCTGCTGTACGAAACAAGATAATTTTCATCACTGCAATCAATCATAAAAAGAAGACCGGCAGTCCGCGAAATATGCTTTAAAAATCTGGTTCCAAGACCAGCCCCTTCGCTCGCTCCTTCAATGATTCCAGGAATATCAGCAATAATAAAATCCTTGTCAGAATCCACATGCAAAACTCCAAGATTCGGAATTTTTGTTGTAAACGGATAAGGTGCAATTTTTGGCCGAGCATTTGTAAAATAATCAAGCAGACTCGACTTTCCTGCATTTGGAAATCCTACAAGACCAATGTCTGCCATAACAGAAAGTTCAACTCGAAGCTCCCTTTCTTCGCCCAAAGCGCCTTTGTGAGCATAGCGCGGAGCCTGATTCGTACTTGACTTAAAGTGAACATTTCCCCAGCCGCCCTTGCCTCCTGTAAGAAATTTAAATGTTTCATCCTCACTTTCAGTTGTAAAATCGTGGATAAGTTCCCCTGTTAAATTATCGCGGATTGTTGTTCCCGGCGGAACTGGAATTACAATATCTTCACCGTCTTTTCCATATTTATTCCAACTCATTCCGTCGCTTCCGTTCTGAGCTTTAAAAATAGGATGATAGCGCAAATGGGCAAGCGTTCTTAAATTTCTTTTACACTGAAAATAAACATCGCCGCCTCTGCCGCCATCTCCACCGTTTGGACCGCCGTTTGGAATATATTTTTCTCTGCGGAATGAAATGCATCCGTTTCCGCCTTTTCCTGAAATTACCTTGATTACAGCTTCATCTGCAAATGAAATCATAAATTTACCTCAGAAATAAAATCATCAGTACAAAAAAAATACCCAGCAAGAACTTCCTGCCGGGCATTTATAAATACAGCAAAAACTAGTTGTTAACTTCTGTGTTAGCCACTTCTGTAAGAACTTCAACATATTTGCGGTTCATACGATCAGTGTATTTTACAACACCGTCTGCTACTGCAAATAATGTATCGTCTCCACCGCGCTTTACGTTGCTGCCTGGATGGATTCTTGTTCCTCTCTGTCTTACAAGAACTGAGCCTGCTGAAACAACCTCACCACTGTATCTTTTTACGCCCAAGTGTTTTGGGTTTGAATCACGACCGTTTTTGGCACCACTTCCGCCCTTACTTCGTCCCATAATATTCCTCCGCTGATAAAAATCAGTTTATAATTTCCCGCAAATGCACATTCTCTGGAAATTCTTCTGCAAGATCTTTTAGACCCTGCCTTAAAAAATCTCCTGCATAAATAAGCCGAGCCTTAAGCGACTCGTCAAGAATCTTGTCAACATCTTCTATAAGAAATGCGAGAGTTCCGCGAGAAGATGCATCAATCTTAACTGAAATACCTTTAGTCTGCTCCAAAACCTCTGCCGATGTTCTCAAAAGAGAACTCAGCGCCGCACAAACAATATCGTTTCCTTTTACTGAATAAGCGGCGTGTCCTTTAGCACCTACGCTTTTTAGCACACCAGATTCTGTGCAAGCCAAAAGCACTTCTGTCATCAGATTAAGCTAAAACAATATCTTTAATGATAAGATCTGTATACTGCTCACGATGACCAATAAGACGATGATAATCCTTCTTTGACTTGTATTTAAGAACTAAAACTTTTTTAGCCTTAAAAGTGTCGCCTACTTCAGCAGTAATTTTTGCTCCCTGAACATACGGAGTTCCAACAGAAACTTTGTCACCATCGCTTACAAGAAGAACTGTATCGATTGTAACTGTGTCACCTTTTTTAGCATCGTTGATTTTTGATACCTGGATAACAGCGTCTTTTTCTGCTTTGTACTGATTGCCTTTATACTCAACAACAGCGTACATTTTCATAACCTCTAAATTCATATTTGCCAAGGAGAGTAACGGGTTCTCTTTGACTATTTTACAAGTGAGATATTTTATCAAATTCGTGGAAAATTGGTCAATAGAAATTCTGTAAAAAAGAATTGCAGAAAGCTTTTGTAAACAAAAAAAGGCAGAACCGACAAACTGCCGATCCTGCCCCTCATTAGGAGTTTCTTATGAAGAAATCTATGCAACG